>NZ_JAIUIN010000029.1:0-62516 GCF_020165665.1 Mesorhizobium sp. BH1-1-4 | reverse complement strand
CGGTCCTCCCGGCGGACAAGAAAACTGTCACCCATGCAATCAGTCCATTCTGTTACCTATCTATCCGGTTCGGACACGAGCCACCTCTCCCCCGATCGACGGGGGAGAGGAAAAGGTGCCAAGCTTTTTGCCGTCGACGCTAGTCCAGCAAAGCTCCCTTCCTTTCCCTCCGGAGGGGGGAAAGGTGGCGCTGCGAAGCAGCGACGGATTGGGGGAACCACCTAGCAATTAAGCCTCGCGCCGATCAGTCACGTCAATCACAGAAGATGTGTGCATGCCCAGGCGAAAGCTGGGCGAGGACCCCAAGCTGCATTGACCTGTACCAATAACTTCGCCGGCTAAGCCAGCGGAAAACTCACCACCACGGCGAGGCCGGGCTTACAGTCCTCGAGCGTGATGGTCGCGCCATGCAGGTCGGCGATGGCCCTGACGAGGCTGAGGCCGAGGCCGCTGCCCGGCGTCGAGCGGCTGTGGTCCAGCCGGTAGAGCCGCTGAAACACTTTTTCGCGCTCGTCGGCGGGAATGCCGGGGCCGTTGTCGGCAACGCTTGCAAGGACGCGGTCATCCTGACGCGTCACCGCCAGTTCGATCGCCGTGCCGGGCGGGCAGTGGCGCAGCGCGTTCTCAACCAGATTGGCGACCATCTGCGTCAGCAGTTCACGGTCGCCATGGAGCCGGCCCGCCGGCTCCTCCAGCCGTGGCGGCGACAGCGACTTGCCGTCGTCCTCGGCCACGTCGGTGTAGATCTCGGCGATCGTCTGGAGGATGTCGCCGAGATCGACATCGGTAAAGCGCGCCTTGCGCGCGCCGGCCTCGATCTGCGCGATGCGCAGCAGCGCGTCGAAGGTCTCGTTGATCTGATGACCCTCAGTCCGCGCGTCGGCCAGCTCGTCGGAGACGTTCTGGGCCCGCGCGGCCTTGTCGGCGGCGCTCTCCAGGATCATCTGCAGACGGTTGAGCGGCGTCTTCAAATCATGCGCGATGTCGGCGCTGACCTGCTTCATGCCTTCGACCAGCGCCGAAAGGCGATCGAGCGCGGCATTGACCTGGGTGGAGACGATGTCGATGTCGTCGTCCTTGCCGGTCAGCGGAATGCGGGTGTCGAGCCGGCCATGCGAGACGTCGACCATGGTGGCGGCAATGCCGTCGAGGCGGCGCTGGACGCGCGCGGCGAGGAGCGCGCCGCCGGTGACGGCCAGGCCGGTGATGATCAAGGTCGCCCAGCCAAAGCTCATCAGCATGATCGTTTCCAGCTCCTCCGTCTCGGAGAGGCTGAAGGCGATGGTCAAGCTGTTGGCGCCGACCGGACCGGAATAGGCGCGGTATTCGGTGTCCGGGGGCAGGCCAGGCATCTCGGCGCCGAACATCGAGAACCCGTCGGGAAGCCCAGCCGCGGTGAAGTTGCCGGCAATGCGGTTGCCGGCCGCGTCGGTCAGCGAAAACAGCTGCTCTTTCCTTGCGCTGCGGATCGAATGGCTCTGGACGGTCTCCACCAGCTCCTTGAGATCGTTGTCGGCATAGGTCGCGGCGATGACGGAATAGGTTTCCTTGATGGTGTCGTCGAGCTGCTCGGCAAGGTCGGCGCTCATCATCTGGTAGACGATGGCGCCCGACAGGATGAAGGCCAGCATGAACAGGAAGGCGAATGTCAGGGCAAGCCGGAACGGCGTGCTGCGCAGCAGGCGGGTCCAGGTGGCGGTCATCTGAAGTTCGCGGTCATGTGAAAGTCGCGGTCATAGGCAAGTCGCGTCATGGGGATGTCGCGATCACTGGGAGAGCGGCGCGTGCAGGCTGTAGCCGGTGTTGCGGATGGTGTGGATGAGCTGGGTCTCGAACGGCCTGTCGACCTTGGCCCGCAACCGGCTGATATGGGTCTCGACGACACTTGTCTTGGGATCGAAATGAAAATCCCAGACGCGCTCCAGAAGCATGGTGCGGGTGATCACGCGGCCCTCGCCGCGCATCAGCACCTCGAGCAGGCTGAACTCGCGCGGCTGCAGGTCGATCGGCTGGCCCTGCCTGACGACGCGCCGCATGATCAGGTCCATTTCGAGGTCGCCGACCCTGAGCACCGTTTTCTGCTCCTGCGCGGCCGGGCGCCGGCCGAGCGCGTTGATGCGGGCCAGCAGTTCGGAAAAGGCGAAGGGCTTGACCAGATAGTCGTCGCCGCCGGCCTCGAGCCCCTCGACGCGGTCGTCGATGCCGCCGACGGAGGTGAGGAAGATCGCCGGCGTGCGCCCGCCGGCGGCGCGGACCGCCTTCACCATCGACAGGCCGTCGAGGCCCGGGATCATTCGGTCGGCGACGATCACGTCGTAGCCGCCGGAGGTCGCGGCGAAAAGCCCGTCATGCCCGTTGCGCAAGAGGTCGCAGACATGGCCGGCCTCGGTCAGGCCGCGCACGATATAGTCCGCTGTCCTATGGTCGTCCTCGACGAGAAGTAATCGCATCGCTGTTCCGGTTGACTGCCGATATCGGCGACAGGCTATCACCGGCTCGGGTTCGTTCCTAGGAGCGCGGTGAGGCTGGCCAGGCTTGCGCGCTCACCCGAGTTCATTCCGAGTCCAGCAGCATCTCGTCGAGCTCATCGGCATTCTTCCTGAGCGTCATATAGAGGACAAGGGCGACGATGCAGCCGAGGAAGAGCAGGCTGGTGAAGGTGGTGCCGAAGCCGAGGCCGCCATATTCGACGGGCTGCGACAGCCAATCGCCGAAGGACGCGCCAAGCGGCCGTGTCAGGATGTAGGCGAGCCAGAACGCCAGTATGGCGTCGAGGCTGACGAGATAATACGCGAGCGCGATGAGCGCGATGACGCCGCCGAACAGCAGGCCCGTGGTCAGATAGCCCATGTCGAAGCTCTCGGCGACCAGGTCGCCGGCGGCGGTGCCGAGCGAGAAGGTGAACAGGATCGCCAGCCAATAGAATATCTCGCGCCGGGTGGTGAAGATGGTGTGGATCGAGAGCGTCCGTTCGGCCGCGTACCAGACCGCGAATGTCGCCGCCAGCACCACGGAAAAGGCAATCGTGGTGGTCTGCAGGCGCACGCCGAAAGTGTCGACCAGATTGTCCGTGACCAACGTACCGACGACGCTGATCAGCACCACCGCCAGCCAGTATGCCCAGGGCACGTAGCGCTTCTGCGCGAACTGGACGACAAGGGCGACGGCCAGGACGCCCGTCATGATCAGCGAAGTGACGGTCAGCCCAAGGCCGAGGTTGACGGCGAGGTAGTCGGCCGCCGTCTCGCCCATGGTGACGGCCATCAGCTTGATGAGCCAGAAATCGACGGTGACGTCCGGAACCCTGTTTTGGGCCGGCCCGGCTGGTTTTGGATTGGGAGCGAGCATGGCGGGCGTCCTCGTGGTTCGTGAAACTATTTGCCCATGACCTTCATGGCCTGGGCGAAGAAGTCGTCGGCGCGCTTGTCGTCATCGGCATTGCAGCGCTCGATGCCCTTGGTCTCCAGTTCCGAAACCGTGTTCTTGTCGGCGTCGCTGAGCTTGGCGGTGGCCTCCGCCGCGCGCAGCGCCTTCAACGTCTCCTCGCAAGGCGCGGTTGCCGCGAAGACGGCAGAAACCGGTCCGCAGACCGCAAGGGTGGCCAGTGCGACGGCCAGTGCAAATCTTTTCATGAACCATTCCTATCTCTGTTGTAATCGGAGCCGGCCCCTTAGAGCGGTTCAGCGTTTGGGTAGAACCGCTAACCCGCTCTAACTCTTTGTTTTCACGCAATTTTCGGACGGAAAACCGCTACGCACTTTTCCTGGAATTGCTCTAAATGCCAGACCGGCATTCCAACGATAGGGGCGTGAGTTCTCGCCAGCCTGTCGCGTGCCATACAAATTCGTAAGGAGGGCGGTGACGGGCGCAATAGGCCTTTACGAAAGCCTCGCGATGCGCTGATAGAGGGTGAGCGCCTTGTATCCGCCATCAATGGCGTGCCTCAGTGCCGGGCCTGCACAAGCGCCCAGGAAAAAGGGGCCCAGGAAAAGGGCCAGGAAAAAGCAAATGACCTACGCTTCCCTCAAGCCGGTTTCACGGGCTTTCGACCAGCGCAAGCGGCTGATTTTCGTCCGTGTCGCGGCGGCGCTGGCGGTGCTGCTGCTGTTCCTGACCAAACCGGCGCTCAGCGAAGGGTCGAACGGGCACGAGACGCTCGAACTGGTCGGCTTTTGCCTGGTTCTGATTTGCGTTGCCGGCCGGCTGTGGAGCATCCTCTATGTCGGCGGCAAGAAGAATGAGGAGCTGGTCTCGACGGGGCCGTTCTCGATGAGCCAGAACCCGCTCTACTTCTTCTCGACGGTCGGCGCTGCCGGCATCGGCCTGCTCTACGGCTCTCTGGTCGCGGCCGCTTTGCTTGGCGTCGCCAGCTTCCTGATCTTCCGCGTCACGGCGCGCAAGGAAGCCGAATTTCTGCTGGGCAAGTTCGGCCCGGCCTATAGCAGCTACATCACGGCGACGCCCCGGTTCTGGCCGAACCCGCTGCTCTACCGGGACAATGACGAGCTGCAGTTTTCGACCCGCGCGCTGAGGCGCACCTTCTTCGACGGGCTCTACTTCCTCGCCATCTTTCCGGTCATCGAGCTCGTCGAGTATTTCCGCGAAAGCGGCCTGCTGCCGGCTTTCATCACGCTCTACTGAAGGTCGAGCCGAACCGATAAATTACCCGGCTAATCATTTTCACGCGGCGCTGCGGCCGTCGAGCAGCCGGTAATACTGGCTGAAGGCGAAGACGCCGATCTTGCGCAAGGCGTGCAGGGCGTAACGGTCCGGCGCGGTGACGGGGAAGGGAAGGTCGGCCGGCGCTGTGCCCAAAGCGAGATCGGCGAGCAGCCTGCCTGTCGTGGTGCAGGCGGCGACGCCGCGCCCGTTGCAGCCCAGCGCCGTGAACAGGCCCGGCGCCAGCATGTGGATATGCGGCATCGTGTCCTTGGTGATCGCGACCTTGCCGCTCCAGACGAACTCGACCGGCGCGCCCGCGGCCTGCGGGAAGATGCGGGCAAGAGCGGCCTTGAGGGGTGCTGCATCGTCCATGGTCGGGTTGTCGTCGACGGGCGAGCGTCCGCCCATGACCAGCCGGCCCTCATGGCCGAGCCGGAAATAGAGCAGGAGCCGCCTGGTGTCGGCGACGCCCTGGCCGCCGGGCAGGATCGTTTTCCTCACCGATGGCGCCAGCGGCTGCGTGGCGATCTGGAAACTGGTCACCGGTATGACGGTCTGGCGCAGGCCCGGCCACAGCTTTCCGGTATAGGCGTTGGTGGCGAGCACGACCTGTCGGGCGCGGATCGAGGCCTGGCCGAGATCGAGCCGCCAGTGGTCGCCGTCCCGGCGCAGCCCAAGCGCCGGCGATCGCGCCAGCACGGTCGCGCCCTCCGCGATCGCGGCCGCGGCCAGGCCGCGCGCATAGCTCAGCGGCTGCAGCACGCCGCCGCGCGGGTCGAACCAGCCGCCATGATAGGCATCGGGCGCCGAGCCGGTGAGCGCGGCCATTTCCTTGACGTCGAGCAGGCGGGCCTCGACGCCCCTGGCGCGCCATTGCCGGAAGCGGGGCGTGACGATGTCGGAAAAAGGTCCCGGCCCGTGCGCGCCCTGGATCCAGCCGGTGCGCCGCGCATGACAGTCGATGCGGTATTTTTCGATGATGTCGAAGACCAGATCGCCGCCGGCGCCGAAGGTCTTGCTGATGGCCGCGCCCAGCGCTTGTCCGAATTTGGCTTCCAGCGTGTCGGGGTCGTGTTTCAGCCCGGCGATGATCTGGCCGCCATTGCGTCCGGAGGCGCCCCAGCCCGGCTCGCTGGCTTCCACGACAATCACCCTCCGGCCGGCTCGCGACAGATGCAGGGCCGTGCTGAGACCGGTATAGCCGGCGCCGACGATGGCGACATCGGCCAGGGCATCGCCCTTGGCCTCGGCATAGGCGGGCGCGGGGGTGGCGGTGGCCGCCCAAAGGCTGGCCGGCAAGGCCTGGGGTGCGTCAGCGGACATGGCCGATCTCCGGGAAAGAATGCGATGCGGCGCCCCGGCCGGTCGTCCGCCGGGGCGCCTGGGCTCGAGCCTGGCGGCTCACTGCAGCATCAGCTGGTTCCATTTTTCCTCATAGGCGACGGAATATTTGTTGGCCTCGCCCTCGTTGAGGATCAGCATGTCCTTGATGTTGTCGGGTGCCATGACGAGGATTTTCTTCGTCTCGGCGTCGGCGCCCGATGTCGCACTGGAAAGGACCGGGCCGTAGATCTTCAGGTCGAGCAGCTTCGCCTGCTGGGCTTCGGCAAGCGCGAAGTCGATCGCTTCATGCGCCAGCTCGACATTGGGCGATCCCTTGGGAATGACCCACCAGTTGGCCCAAGCAATGCCGTCCTTGTAGGTGAAGCCGACCGGCGCGCCTTCCGCTTCCGCCGCCAGCACGCGGCCGCTCCAGGCCGATGACAGCGCCAGCTCGCCCGAGGAGAGCAGCTGCGGCGGCTGCGCGCCGCTGCCCCACCAGACGCTGACATGCGGCTTCAGCTCCTTGATCTTTGCCATCGCCATGTCGGCTTTCTCGGTGGTGTAGGGAAACACCTCGTCGTGCTTCAGGCCCGAGGCAAGCAGGGCCGCCTCATAATTGTAGTAGAAGAAGCGGTAGAGGCCGCGCGGTCCGGGAAAGCGCTTCACGTCCCAGAAATCGGCCCAGGATTGCGGACCGGCGTCCGGGAAAGCCGTCTTCGACCAGGCCATGATGGTGGCGCCTGTCGAGGTGGCGATGCCGTTGGGCGCCACCCAGCCTTTTTCGAGCGCGGCGGCGTTGGGCACCTTGGCGACGTCGATGGGTTCGAGGAACCCTTCATCGGCGCCTTGCCAGACCGTGCGGCCGCCGACATCGACGAGGTCCCATTCGACCGCCTTGGCCTGGACCATGGCCTTGATCTTGGCGGTCTCGGTCGGCGAGGTGTTGACGACCTGGATGCCCTTGAGCTGGCCGAACGGATCGATGAAGGCCGCTTTTTCGGCATTGGACAGCGCACCGCCCCAGGAGGTGAAAGTGAAGGGCCGGCCATCGGCCCGCGCCAGCCGCGGAAGACCCGTCGCGCCGGCCAGCAGGCCGCCCGCTGCCGTCAGAAGGAAAGTACGCCTATGCATCAGCTTTCTCCGTTTTGGTGGGTTTGGATGGGGAATGGGGGACGGCGCGGGCGTGGCCCGGTTTCCACGAGACATGAACCCTGGCGCCGGCCCGCAAGGTCCGGTCGGTGATCTTGCGGGCGGCGAGCGTCTCACCGCCGTCCAGCCGCAAGGTGAGCTGGGTCAGTTCGCCGAGATAGATCACCTCGACGATCTCGGCGGCGACGCCGTCGCCGCCGAGGCCAAGCTCGATATGCTCGGGGCGGATCAGCAGCCGTGCCGGTTCGCCTGTCGCCGTGCCAGGGGCGGCGTCGACGGCGATCGTCCTGCGGAAGGCTTCGACGTCGACCGAGGCCTGTCCGCCCGATGTGGAGAGGACGCGCACCGGCAGCAGGTTGGATTCGCCGATGAAGCCGGCGACGAAGGCGTTGAGCGGGCGGTCGTAGAGGTCGTCGACCATTCCCACTTGCTGGATGCGGCCGCCATCCATCACCGCGATGCGGTCGGAGAGCACCAGTGCCTCCTCCTGGTCGTGGGTGACGTAGATGGTGGTGCGGCCAAGCTTCTGGTGCAGCCGGCGCAGTTCGAGCTGAACCGAGCGGCGCAATTGCTTGTCGAGCGCGCCGAGCGGCTCGTCCATCAACAGCACGTCGGGTTCGATGACCAGCGCGCGGGCCAGCGCCACACGCTGCTGCTGGCCGCCCGACAGTTGCTGGACAGGCCGGTCGGCAAAACCGTCGAGCCGCATCAGGGCAAGGATCTCGCCGACGCGCCGCGCTATCTCGGGCTTTGGCAGCCGGCGTACGCTGAGCCCATAGGCGACGTTCTCGCCGACGCTCATATGCGGAAACAGCGCGTAGTTCTGAAACACCATGCCGATGTTGCGGTGGCGCGCCGGCATATGGGTTACGTCGCGCGCGCCGATGCGGATCTCGCCCGCCGTCGGCTCGACATAGCCGGCGGTGAGGTTGAGCAGCGTCGTCTTGCCCGAGCCCGAGGGGCCGAGCAGCGTCAGGAATTCGCCCGCCTTCACGTCGAGGTCGGTCGGCTCCAGCGCCCGGAAGCCGCCATAGGTCTTCGACACGCCGGCGAGGCGCAGCGACTGTCCCGATTGGATAGGGGTCATCGGCTCGGGCTCCCGGTTTTGCGGCTGAAGATTTGCGCGAGCGCGAACAGGACGATGGCGAGCGCGATCATCACCGTGGCGGCGACCGCGATGACGGGCGTGAATTCCAGACGGATCGATTCCCAGATCTTCACCGGCAGTGTCTTGGAGGCGTAGCCGGCCATGAACACGGCGATGATCACCTCGTCGAAGGAGGTGATGAAGGCGAAGATGGCGCCGCCGACGATGCCGGGCGTGATGTTGGGCAAGGTGACGGTGCGGAAGATCCGCCACGGGCCGGCGCCGAGGCCAGCGGCGGCGCGCAGCCAGTTGTCGTCGACGGCACGAAGCGCGATGCCGACATTGATGACGACGAAAGGCAGCGCCAGGATGGCATGGCCAAGGCTCATGCCAAGGATGGTGCCGCTCAGGCCGACATCGAGTGCGCTGCGGTAGAGCGCCACGGCGGTGACGATGACCGGCACGATCATCGGCGCCAGGAACAGGCCGGTGACCAGGGCGCGCCAGCGGCCGTCGATGCGGCGCAGGCCGATCGCCGCCAGCGTGCCGAGCGCCACCGCGATGATCGTGGCCAACGCGGCGACCTCGACGCTGTTGACGAGCGACGTGCGCCACTCCGGATCGGCGAGAAAGCGCTCGTACCAGACGCCGGACCAGGCGCGCGGCGGCAGATAGATGAAGCTCGCCTTGTTGAAGGAGGCCGGCACCACGGCCAGGATCGGCAGCACAAGGAAGGCCAACACCAGGCTGGCGCCGGCATTGGCCGATATGCGCAGGACGAGCGGCAGCCTGTTCATCGCGCGAACAACCCCCTCTCGATCGGCAGCAGCCGGGCGGTCAGCGCCATCAGCACCAGCACGATCGCCAGCAGCACCAGCGAGCCGGCGGCCGCGAGCGACCAGGCAAGGCGGTCGTTGACGAAGCTGGCGATCAGCATCGACAGCGTGATGGCATTCGAGCCGCCAAGCAGGGCAGGCGTGATGAAGAAGCCGAGCGACAGCAGGAAGACGAAGGTCGCGCCACCGGCGAGGCCGGGCAGGCAGAGCGGCAGATAGATGCGCCGGAAGGTGTCGACGAGGCTAGCGCCGAGCCCGTCGCTGGCCAGCAGCAGGCGGCGGTCGATGCGGACCATGGCACCGTAGAGCGGCAGGATCATGTAGGGCAACAGGACATGGATCATGCCGACCAGCACGCCGACATTGTTGAACAGCAGCGCCAGCGGCGCCTCGGTGATGCCCGTTGCCATCAACAGCCGGTTGATCGGCCCGTTGCGCTCCAGAAGCAGCATCCAGGAAAAGGTCCGCACCAGCACCGAAATCCAGAAGGGGAACAGCACGCCATAGAGGGCGAGGCCGAACCAGACGCCTTCGAGGCGCGACAGGACATAGGCGACCGGCCAGGCGAGCAGCACGCAGAGCGCCGTGACCATGAGCGCGACGACGAAGGTGTTCCACATCACCTGGCGATAGACGGCGCTGTCGGCGAGCACGCCGAAGGTCGCGAACGGACCGGCCGGATCGGTGAAGGCGAGCGAGAACAGACGCCCCAGCGGCACCACGAAAAGCAGCGCCAGCACGACCAGTGCCGGGCCGAGCAGGCATGCGGTCTCCAGATGCCGGCGCGCCATCACGACGGCACGCCCCTGCTGTCTTGGCGGGACGAGGGCATCAGGCGACCTCGCTGAAGACGCCAATGCCGCGCTTGCGGATCTGGCCGGCCACGATCACGCGCTGGATTTCCGAAGTGCCTTCCCAGATGCGGTCGACGCGGATGTCGCGGTAGAGCCGCTCGACCGGGTTCTCGCGCATGTAGCCGCGCCCGCCGAGAACCTGCAGCGCCTTGTCGATGACTCGGCCCGCAGCCTCCGAACAGTAGAGTTTCAGCGCGCTGGCATGGGCGTGCACGCGCTTGCGGTCGAGCCCCTGGTCGATCTCCCAGGCGACACGGTAGAGCATCGACTTGGCGGCGAAGATCTCCACCGCCATGTCGGCCAGCATGAACTCGACGCCCTGGAAATCACGGATCGGCCGGTCGAACTGGTGACGGGAGGTGGCGTAGTCGTTGGCGATTTCGGCGGCGCGGGTCGCGGCGCCCACGGCATGCGAGGCGATCTGCAGGCGGGCCTCGACGAACCAGTCCTTGGTCAGTTCCAGCCCCTGGCCGATCTTGCCCAGCATCTTGTCCTCGCCGACCGTGGTGCCCTCGAAGCGAAGCTCGGCATGGTCGAAAGCGAAATTGTGCATGAATTTCGGCGAGCGCAGATGCACCATGTTGTTCACCGGCTTGTCGACCAGGAACAGTGTCGGCTTGTCGGGGTCGTCGTCGACGTGGGCATGGACGATGACGAAGTCAGAGGCGTTGTAGGAGGTGACGAACCATTTTTCGCCGGTCAGGTGCCACTCACCGTTCTTCAGCACGGCGCTTGTTTTCACGCGCCGTGGGTCGGAGCCGGCCTCCGGCTCGGTGATGGCGAAGGCGCCGCGGCGGTGGCCGTGCGAGGAGGGGATCAGATAGTCCTGCTTTTGCGCCTGCGTGCCGAATTTCAGGCTGACCGGCGGGCGCCAGACGCAGCTCCACAGGCCGTTGGTGACGCGGCCGAGCTGTTCCTCGATCGCCGTCTGCTCGACCATGGTCAGGCCCAGCCCGCCATTCTCCCTGGAGTGGTTGATGCCGGCCAGGCCCCAGTCGCGCACCTGCTGGCGCACGGCCTCGCGGCGCTCCATCGGCAGTTCGCCATGTTCGTCGGTGACGGCTTCCAGCGGCAAGAGCACCTGGTCGCAGAAGTCGCGGCCCTTTTTCGAGAGTTGCTTTTCGCGCGGGCTGAGGTCGAAATTCATGGCAATCCCCTAATGCAATTCATCGTGTTTACGACCGGCATGGCGACCAATCAGAAGCGCGTCGACGGCCATGCAGCCACGGTCTGAAACCATGAGCGGATTGACGTCCATCTCGTCGATGAGGTCGCCGAGATCGGCGGCGAGCATCGAGAAGCGCGCCAGCGCGGTGGCAAGCGCCCGCCGGTCGGCCGGTGGCTGGCCGCGCCCGCCATCGAGCAGCGGACTTGTCTTCAGCCGGCCGATCAGCGCTTGCGCCCGTTCGAGGCTGAGCGGCGGCAAGGCGACCGCGCGGTCCCTCAACACCTCGATCCAGACGCCGCCGGAGGCGACGACCAGATAGGGTCCGAACTGTGGGTCGCGGATCAGGCCGAAAGCGATCTCGACACCCTTGGGCGCCATCTCGGCGACAAGCACCTCCGGGCCAAGCCGCGCCGCCATGCCGGCATAGGCATCCATCAGCGCCGTCGCGTCGCCAAGGCCAAGGCGGACACCGCCGACGTCCGATTTGTGCTGGATGCCCGGGACGGCGGTCTTCAGCGCGACAGGAAAGCCGATTTCCCGCGCCGCGGCGAGAACTTCATCTTGTGTGGCGGCGGCGATGACGCGCGGCGTGGCGATGCCGTAGTCGCCGAGCAGCGCCAGCGCTTCGCTTTCGCCAAATGGCCTGGATTCGCCGAGGCGGCGGCGCCAGCGTTCGCGGACATCGCGCGTCACGGCGGGCGCAAATGTGTGGGTCGCGGCGCGCCGGTCGCGGAACGCCAGCAGGTTGCGGATGGCGTGCAGACCTTCCTCGGTGCCGTCGATGACCGGCACGCCGGCCTCCGTCGTGGCCAACGCCAGCGCGCGATGGTTCACCGTGGCGTAGTTGCTGACCACGGCCACCGGCTTGCCGGTCTTGGCGCTGGAGCGGATCACGGCCCGGGTGAAACCCTCGGCGATGTAGGAACCGTCGCGTATGTCCTGGAACAGCACGCAGATGGCGGTATCGGGATCGGCAAGCATGGCGTCCATGCAGGCCTCGACATGGATTTCGAAATCGAGGCCCGAGCCCCAGACGTCGAGCGGGTTTGCCGGTTGCAGGCCGCTGTCGAGATGCAGCCGCAGCCCCTCGCGGGTGTGCTCGGAGATGGCGGCAAACGGGACGCCGGCCTTGGCCGCGAGGTCGGCGACCATTTCGCGTTCGCCGCCGGAATCGTGCAGGCTGGCAAGGCCGCCTTTCGCCGCCGGCCTGCCGGCCGAGAACAAAGTGAGATTGGCGGCGAGCTGGTCCAGCGTGTCGACGCTGAAGACGCCCCATCTGTCGAACAGCGCCTCATAGGCGGCATTGTCGCCGGCGATTGCACCGCTATGGCTGGCGGCGAAGCCGGCGCTCAGCTCGGTGCGGCCGACCTTCAGCGCCACCACCGGAATGCCGAGGCGGTCGGCCTTTTCCAGGCAGCGGGCGAAATCGTCCGGCCGGCGCGCGGTTTCTAGGAACAGGCCGATGACTGTCGTGTCGGGTTGGTCGAGCGCCCAGTCGACATAGTCGGCCGTCGTCGTCGTCAGCTCGCGGCCGCTGGACACGCAGAGCTGGAACTTCAGCCGCTGGTCATTATAGGCGAGCGCCGAGAAGGCCGAACCCGACTGCGTGACCAGGGCCACACCACCGGGCCTCATGGCGAGATTGGCGGCGAAGCCGGAAACGCGCAGGCCGATCCGCGGGTTGCAGAAGCCCATGCCGTTGCCGCCGCAAATGACGATGCCGGCGTCGCGGGCGATGTCGGTCAGGCGGGCGGCGAGCGGGTCGTTGGCGGCTCCGGTCAGGTCGCAGCTGGCAAAGATGGTGACCGCCCTGGCGCCGTGCCGCGCGGCGGCCAGCAGATTGCTTTCGAGATAGTCGTTGGCGACGCCGAGCACGACATGGTCGACCGTCTCAGACAGGCCCGCCAGATCGGGGAAGCAAGGCACGCCTTCCACCTGATCGTATTTCGGATTGATGGCGTAGACCCGGCCCCGATAACCGTCCATCGCCGCCGCCCGCACCATGGTATTGCCCGGCGTGTTGGGGCGCACCGAGGCGCCGACGAAGGCGATCGATGCCGGCCGCAGCAGCGCATCGAGGCGATGCCCCGTCTGTGTCATGCCGCCAAGGGCGGCGATGGTTCCGGCCAAATGTCTGCTCCCACGGCTCGTTCCCGAAGCCTCTTGCCGCCCCCGCTTGTTCAGTCTTCGCGGGGTTCGGATCGGAGCGACTATAAGGCCGGCAAATGATCGCGCACGGTCCGAATAGTCACGAGCCGATGATCTGTAGTCATGGGGTGCAAGCGGGACAGCGACTTAGCCGGCCAGGATTTCCCGCTTCATCACGGCCATTTCGTCGAGCAGCCAATCGCGCACCAGCACGGCCGGCTTGCGCAGGGGACGCCGTGCCGTTGCCACCAGGTAATAGTGATCGCCGGTGCGCAGTTCATGCCTGGCGCCCTTGACCAGTCCCTTCTGCAGCAATTCATGCGCCACGACATGCCACCAGCCGAGCGCCATGCCACGGCCCTTGATCGCCGCCTGGATGACCAGCGTGTAATCGGAGAATGTCAGGCTGCGGCTGCCCGCCGGCTGCGGATAGTCGAACCGCTGGAGATAGCGTTGCCAGGGAATGCGCAGCGAGCCGGAGAGATGGGCAAGCGTGTGCCGGCCGAGATCGCCGCAATCGTCGAGGCTGCCATGCTCGGCCAGGTAGCCGGGGCTGCAGACCGGCAATACCACCTCTTCCATCAGCTCCCAGCTCTGCTGTTCGGCATTGGACGGCTGGTTGTAGCGGATGGCGAGATCGACATCCTCGATCGGCCCGGTCGGTTCGCCGCGCACCAGCTGGAAGCGCAGGTCGATGCCCGGGAAGGAGGCCTGGAAGCGGTCGAAGCGCGGCATGAACCAGTGCATGGCGAAGGCCGACGAGAGCGACAGCGTCACCGTGCCGGCTTCGCCCTGGCGTGCCCTGATGTCGTCGAGCGCGATTTCGATCTGCTGGAAGCCGCTGCCGACGGCACCGTAGAGCAGGCGGCCGTCGTCGGTCAGGTCGATGCCGGTCGGGGCGCGGACGAACAGCTTGACCTCGAGATGGCTTTCGAGCCGGGCGATCATGCGGCTGATCGCCGACTGGGTGACGTTGAACTCGCGCGCCGCACTGGTGAAATTAAGATGACGGGCGGCGGCCTCGAACATGAAGATGGCGTTGGGGGAAGGCAGAAGCTTGCGCAGAGTCATGGCCGCCAGTCCGTTTCGGGTCCGAAACTTTTCGGAAAGAAGGCGCGGAGATAGGCCCGACAGGTGGCGCGTGCGCGGCTCCAGTCCGCCCCGCCGGGCCCGCCGGTCTGGCTATCGATCCACAGCCCGTCGAAGAGCGCGCTGAGCCCACCGGCGATCAAGCGATGGTCGGTGCATGCCGGCTCGGCGGCGGCGAGTGCCGATATAAGCGGTTCCAGCCGCGCCAGATAGGCGCTGTTCAATTCGCTGAACCGGGTCCTGTAGTCGGGATTGCGCGGCGTCTCGGCCCAGAACGCGGTCCACACCGCGATGTGCCTGCCATCTGCGACATCGGAGCCGAGGTCGAGGTCGATCAGCGCTTCGAGCTTGGCGGCCGGGTCATCATGGGCGTCGCTGCGCGCATGCCATGCCGCCCGGTATTCCTCGACAAGGGCATCGAGCGATGCGAGCAGCAGCCGTTCCTTGGTCTCGAAATGGAACGACACCAGGCCGTAGCCGCAGCCAGCCTCGCGCGCCACGTCGGCCAGCGTCATGCCCGGCAGGCCTTTGCGGGCGATGACGGTGATGGCCGCTTCAATCAGGCTCTGCCGTCGCCTGGCGACCTTTTCGGCATCGCGGGCTTTCCTGTCTGGCGTGCTCACCCGTCCGGTCCTCTTTCCTTAGCCCTGAGGTCCCGCAGCTCGGTCTCGCGCGGCCAGGTCATCATTCGGGGGTGCCGCTCCCTGGCTTACCGGTCGCAGCGACGGTGCTCAGAACATGCAACCACGATTGACTGATCAATCAGTCTACGCGAATATCGGGCCGCCGCAACTCGAAAGACGGGCGACGCGGCGCGCCATAAGGACGGGAAAGACGGACCATGCCCAATGCGCGACTGAAGGGCGGAACCGGCATGGCGGTCCTTGCGTCGGACGATCCGGCCGGCTGGGCCGGACTGATGGCGGCGCTGCCGGCTGATATCGCCGAGCGCCTGGCCGGGCTGCAGGCGATTGCCGGCGTCACATGCATCGCGCAATACGGTGCCGAAGGGCACCCGCTGGCGATCGTGGTTGGACAGCGGCGGCCGGCGGCGGCGATGATGCGCATTGCCTTGGCCTGGACCGCCGGTGGCTTCATGGCGGCCGATGGCCAGCGCCTGCTGGAGGCGCTGGAGACGGACGCCCTCGCGCAAAATGTGTTCTGCCTGCGCGCCGACGAGGACACGGCGTCGCGCCTCGGCGGCCAGTGGCAGCGTCGCGACGGTTTCCTGCAACGCTGGATCGGCATCGAGCCGAGCCGCCGGCAGGATCGGATACCGCCCTCCTGGCCGCAGACGGCGGGCTTCACCTGCGGGCCGTCGGCGCTTGCCATGGCCATGGCCGGCCTCGATCCGGCCTTGCTGCCGGACCGGGCGCTGGAAGTCGAACTCTGGCGCGAGGCGACGACCATCATCGGTCCGAGCGGCCCGGGCGGCTGCGACCCCTATGGCCTCGCGCTGGCGGCGCACCGGCGCGGGCTGCGGACGGAAGTGT
Source organism: Mesorhizobium sp. BH1-1-4 (assembly GCF_020165665.1). Classification (NCBI taxonomy): domain Bacteria; kingdom Pseudomonadati; phylum Pseudomonadota; class Alphaproteobacteria; order Hyphomicrobiales; family Phyllobacteriaceae; genus Mesorhizobium; species Mesorhizobium sp. BH1-1-4. The sequence continues at coordinate 46,707 of NZ_JAIUIN010000029.1, read as the reverse complement.
TCATGAGCAGCGCCGAGCCGATCTTCCTCGACCGTGCCAGCTCGGAGGAACGGCGCGGCCTGATGGCGTTCGTGCAGACGGGATTCAGGCGCGAAGTCGAGGCCGCGTCGCTGCCCAACGCGGCGCGCGCCTTTGCCGTCGAGGAGCTGGCGCAGGCGCTCGATCGCGGGCTGCTGGCGCTGGTGCTGATCGATCAAGCGCCGATGATGGGCTACACCTGCCCGCACTGGGTGCTCGTCCACGGCCGTGGCGACGGGGTGTTTTTCCTCAACGATCCCTGGATCGAGCCGGACCGGGCAGAGCAGGCAATGGATGTCGTCGATCTGCCGATCCTGGAGGCGGAACTCGACCGGATGGCGTGGTACGGCAATCCGGCGTATCGGGCTGCGGTGCTGGTAGGGTCGGGGACTTTCCGGGCTTAGCGGAGACTTCCCATCGTTTCGTTATCCTGGGGCGGAGCAAGGAGCGAAGCGACGCGGCGCAGACCCCAGGATCCATGCCGGGACCTCAAAGCGCTGCCACGGTGCAGAATTTCGCTCCGCTGCAACCTTCGATGGAGGTCACGGAATGGATCCCAGGGTCTCCGCGACGGAGCTTCGCTCCTGCTCCGCCCTAGGATGACGAAGTTTTGAGGCTTCGGCCAAATGTCCATGCTCATCTACGGGAGCGAACGATAGAACTAGCTTCCCAGCGGATAAGGCATGTAGCCGACGAAGCCTGATATCTTCCAGCCCGCGCCGACCTTGCGGCAGAAATACAGCGTCTGCCATTTCAGCCGGTCGACGCTGCCATCGGCCTTGGCGACGCTGCCGTCGAACTTCTTGTGCAGCACGGCGCGGTCGCCGTCGACATCGATGTCGCGCAGATTGGTGACCCGAAACAGCGCCTCGCGCAGCGGCTCGGCGAATTTGGTCGCCGCCGTCTCCTTAGCCTGACGCAGCCACTCGTCGCGATAGATTTCCAGCCTGGGGAATTGCAGCCGCCAGGCATCGGCATTGGCCAGGAAATGCGCATGCATGCCGAAGAAGCTTTCGGCGATGAAATCGTTTTCGACCATGGCCCAGTCCTGGCCGATAAAGGCATCGATGTCGCGCCGCACCAGCATTTCCCAGAGCGCGTGGCGGTCGGCGTCGCCTGAAGGAAACGGGTTCTTGTCGAAGGTCATCGTCGGGTCTCCGGTCTCGCAATGGCGTCTGTCCGTCGTGGCGCGTCGAGCCCGTCCGGTAAGTCCGCACGATGCAAGCGCTTCTGTAATAAAGCAACACGGATTCTAGAGAATGTTGCTTTCCAACAAGGCCTCTATCGTGATCGCCCCGATCGCGGTAAATCTCCTCGCAAAGCGGGCGCCGCCTCGGTGTCCGACCATGTCGTCGGAGGAGGCCGTCCCTTGCCCAAGCAGACTTTTGGAACATCCCATGTGCCGCTGTCGCCCGCCGTGCGGGCCGGCGATTTCGTCTTTGTCTCGGGCCAGGTTCCGGTCGGCGGCGACGGCATCGTGGTCAAGGGTGGCATCACGGAACAGACCGAGCAGGTGCTGGCCAATGTCGAGGCGGCGCTGGCATTGGCCGGATGCACTCTGGACGATGTGGTGAAGACCACCGTCTGGCTGGAAGATGCGCGTGATTTCGGCGCCTTCAATGCGGTGTATGGCCGGCACTTCCCGAAGAACCCGCCGGCGCGCACCACGGTCGAGTCGCGGCTGATGATCGACATCAAGATCGAGGTCGAGGCCGTCGCGTACCGGCCGGTCTGACAGCAGATCATGAAGGCGGAGGCTGCCATGCAATTCGACCTCCTGGTGAAGGGCGGACGGCTGATCGACCCGGCGGCCGGCGTCGATGCGCCGCGCGACGTCGCCATCGCCAATGGCCGGGTCGCCGCGATCGACGCCGACATTCCAGCGACCAGCGCCGCCCAGGTGATCGACGCCACGGGTTGCATCGTCGCGCCCGGTCTCGTCGACCTGCACAGCCACGTCTATTGGGGCGGCACCTCGCTCGGCGTCGATGCCGACAGGCTCGCCGCCAAGAGCGGCACGACCACCTTCATCGACGCCGGCAGCGCGGGCGCCGGCAATTTCCTCGGCTTCCGCCGCCATGTCATGGAGCGCTCGAAAGTGCGCATCCTGGCCTATGTCAACATTTCCTTTGCCGGCATTTTCGGCTTCTCGCAGACGGTATCGGTCGGCGAATGCGGCGATCTCCGGCTTTGCGAGCCGCGCGAGGTGGTGGCTGCGGCGCGCGAGCACGCCGATGTCGTGGTCGGCGTCAAGGTCCGCTCCGGCAAGCATGCCGGCGGCACCAGCGGCATCGCGCCGGTCGATCTGGCGCTGGAAGCCGCCGACAAAGCCGGACTGCCGCTGATGGCGCATATAGACGAGCCGCCGCCCGGCCGCTCGGAAGTGCTGCCGCGCCTGCGCCGGGGCGACATCCTCACCCATTGCTTCCGGCCGTTCCCCAACGCGCCGGTCTTCGCCTCCGGCGCGGTGCGGCCCGACATGCGGCTGGCGCGCGAGCGCGGCGTCATCTTCGATCTCGGCCATGGCATGGGCTCGTTCGATTTCGAAGTCGCGCGCGCGATGCTCACGGAAGGGCTGGCGCCCGACGTCATTTCGAGCGACGTGCATCTCTACTGCGTCGACGGGCCGGCCTTCGACATTCTGGTCTGCATGTCGAAGCTGATGGCGCTGGGCATGCCGCTGGTCGAGGTTCTGCGCGCCGCCACGCAAGCGCCGGCGCGGGCGATCGCGCGGCCCGATCTCGGCACGCTGGCTCTCGGCACCGTCGGCGATGTCGCCGTGTTACGGCAGCGGACGGGCCGGTTCACCTTCGTCGACGCGGTCGGCGCCTCGCTGGTTGCTGATCAGAGGCTGGTCTGCGAAGGCATCGCCATCGGCGGCACATGGTGGCCGAACGAAGCGGCGAATGATTTGAGCGAGACCGAACGTTTCGAGCCACATGCAAACCATACGCATGTCGAGGTGGCGGCCCGGCATTTCGGACACCGGCATGAGTGATTAGCCGATCTCCCCCAAGAGGGGGGAGATCGGCAGCTTCACCGCCGCGAATTACTGACGGCCCCATAAACCGGCGTCGCAATCCCCTCCATCCGCGCCTTGATCTGCAGCGCCACGTATTTCGAATAAAACCGCGACAGGGCCAGATTGCCGCCATGGAACCATAGCGCTTCCTGCGCCGTCGGTTTCCACATGTTGCGCAGTTCGCCTTGCCAGGGGCCGGGGTCGCCCTTGACGCCCGAGCCAAGGCCCCAGCAAGGGCCGACCTTGTCGGCGACCTCGCGCGAGACGAGTGCCGCGACATTCTCGTTCATCGACTGGTAGCCGGTGCAGGCGATGATGGCGTCGGCCTCAAGCTCGGTGCCGTCCTCGAACAGGATGCCTTTGGCCGTCAGCGCCTTGATCGCCACCCCGCCGCGGATGCCGACCTTGCCGTCGATGATGAGGTCGGAAGCGCCGACGTCGATGTAATAGCCGGAGCCGGTGCGGTAGGCCTTCATCAGCAGGCCGGTCTCGTCGTCGCCGAAATCGAGCGCGAAGCCGGAGGCGGCGAGGCGCTCGTAGAAAGCGGCGTCGCGGGCGCGGATGACGTCGTAGAGCGCGCGCTGGCCCTTGGGCACCAGCGCGAAGGGCGTCGAGGCGACGATCATGTCGGCCTTCTCGGTGGTGATGCCGCGCGCCAGCGCATCCTCCGAGAAGATCTCGAAGCCGACCTGCATCAGCGTGTCCGACTTGACCACGGTGGTCGGCGAGCGCTGGATCATGGTGACCTCGGCGCCGCTCTCCCAGAGATCGACGCAGACGTCATGCCCCGAGCTCGCCGCGCCGATGACGGCGACCTTTTTGCCGCGGAATTTCTCGCCGCTCGCATATTGGCTGGAGTGCAGCAGCTCGCCCTTGAAGTCACCGGCTCCGGCTAGGTCGATCTTGCGCGGCGGCCCATAGGCGCCGGTGGCGAAGACGATGTGCCTCGGCTTCAGCGTGATGCGCTGGCCGACGCGGTCGACCACCACGGTCCAGACCTTCTCCGCATCGTCATAGGAAGCGCTGAGGCACCTGGTGGCGACCCAGTAATTCAGCTCCATCACCCGCGTGTACATCTCCAGCCAGTCGCCCATCTTGTCCTTGGGGGTGAAGACGGGCCAATTGTCGGGGAATGGGATGTAGGGCAGATGGTCGTACCAGACCGGGTCGTGCAGCACGAGCGTGCGGTAACGGTTGCGCCAGGAATCGCCCGGCCTGGCATTCTTCTCGATGACGATGGTCGGCACGCCGAGCTGCCTGAGCCGCGCGCCCAGCATGATGCCGCCCTGGCCGCCGCCGATGACCAGGCAATAGGGCTGCTCCGACGCGCCGAGTTCACGCGTCTCGCGCGCCCGCGCCTCCGACCAAGTCTCGCGTTCCGGGTCGGCCATGTGGCGCACGCCGAGCGGCCGCGCCGCGCCCTTGCGCTCCTCGAACCCCTTCAGGTCGGTCATCGCCGTGAACAGTGTCCGGCAGCGCCCATCGCGCAGCCGCATGATGCCCTGGCCGGACGCCACGGCGGTCTCGAAGGTGAACCAGGCCTCGATGGTGCCTTCATCCGAAGTCGCCTCGCCGGAGAGGCGCCAGGCGGTGGGCTTCGTCGCCGCCAGCGTCGCCTTCAGCATGGCGGCGATGGCCTCGCGGCCTTCCATGGTGGTGACGTTCCAGGTGAAGGTCAGCAGGTCGCGCCAGTAGCAGTCGTCGACGAACAGGTTGCTTGCGGCGGACACGTCGCCGGCTTCGAGCGCCTGCGCCAGGGATTGGAGCCATGCGGCCGCCTGTTTGGATGGTGCCATTTCGAGCATTTCTTCTCTCTTGCTGCATGCGCCCAATTGTATCGGGCGGTATTGTTGAACCCGGCGCTGCCCCTCATCCGCCTGCCGGCACCTTCTCCCCGTGAACGGGGAGAAGGGAGCTAGTCTCCGAGCGGCTCCATTTCCTTGCCCGTGCGGTGGATCTGGGCGTTGTATTTGATGCGGCGGACCGTCTCGCGCGCCGAGCCGTCGAGCTTGTAGGCCGAGGCCACGGCCAGAAGGTCGATCATCGCCAGGAAGGCGAAGCGCGAGGCGGTCGGCTTCAGCGTGTCGGGATATTCGGGCACGGCGACCGTCAGCCTGACGTCGCAGGCGCGGGCGAGTTCGGTATCGGGTGCGGTCACGGCGATCGCGTTGGCGCGGTAGTGCTTGGCGAGTTCGACGGCCTCGATCACTTCGCGCGTGCGCCCGGTCGCCGAGATGGCGATGACCAGGTCGCCGGGCTTCAGGGTCGAGGCGGTCATGCGCATCAGATAGGGGTCGCATTGGGCGCTGATCGAGATGCCATAGCGAAACAGCCGGTACTGGGTTTCCTGCGCCAGCGCCGAGGAGCTGCCGCCGAGCCCGAACACGGTGACCTGGCGCGCCCGGGCGATCAGCTCGGCGGCCTTTTCCAGCTCGCCGGGATCGAGCTGCCGCTCGGCCTCCTGCAAGGCACGGCGCGCCTCGCCGAACACGGCGTTCCAGAACGGCATGCCGGTGCCGCTCTCCCTGGCCGGCGACGTGTCCAGATAGAGCGCGCCGACGACCAGGCTCTGCGCCAGCTTCAGCTTGAAGTCGCGCACGCCCTCGCAGCCGATGGCGCGGCAGAAGCGGGTCACCGTCGGCTCGCTGACGCCGGCGCGCTGGGCCAGCGCCGCATTGGAGGCGTCGACTGCGTATTTGACGTCATCGAGCACGACGTCGGCGACGCGGCGTTCGGCCGGGCGCAATTCCGCGTAGGAATCCTTGACCAGCGAGATGATGTCGGGAATGCGCCGGACAGGCTCGCCCCCGGCTCCCTCTTCGTCCGCGATCGGATGGCTGGCAGCTTCGGTCATGAAGGCGGTCTTCCCTAGCCCGTTTTCGACCTGACCTCTTATCATGTTTGCGCGCTGTCGTTCCATGCGTCCGGCCCTGCTGCAACCGTTACGTGCCGCTGGGGCAGTTGTACATGCACCTGCTCAACTATGTAGGAAAGCAACACAGATTTCAAGCTGTAGAAAACAACTTAAAAACAAACAGATACCGTAAGATCGCAGTTTCCGTGGTACGCTTACCACCGCGAGCGCTTGACAGCAAAGTAGGATAGTTACACACTGATTTCTGGCAGTCTGGTGATCTATTGGATCATCACGCAATCTCCGAGGGGCGGATGAACGCGGGCGAGATAACAACGCCGAAGCTTGGCGTGCAGGCAGCGACCAAGATCTACCACACGGCGTCCGGTGACCTGCTGGCGCTGGACCGCTGCAGCCTCGACGTCAGGGCCAATGAGATCGTCTCGATCGTCGGGCCGTCCGGCTGCGGCAAGACCACGCTTCTATGGTCGATGTCGGGCCTGCACGGCCTGACCAGCGGCGAGATCCGGCTCGATGGTATCAAGATCACCGGACCGCATCCCGATATCGGCATCGTCTTCCAGGAAGCCAACCTTCTGCCGTGGCGCAATCTCGACGCCAACATCCGTTTTCCCTTCGAGATCAAGGGCGAGAAACCCGACCGCGCCTGGATCGCGCATCTCCTGAACCGGGTCGGCCTCGACGGCTTCGGCGGCAAGTTTCCGCGCGAGCTTTCGGGCGGCATGCAGCAGCGCGCGGCGATCGTGCGGGCGCTGGCGCTGAAGCCTTCGGTGCTGCTGATGGACGAGCCGTTCGGCGCGCTCGACAGTTTCACCCGCGAGGAGATGAACCGGCTGGTCGAGGAGATCTGGCTCGACACCAAGACCACCATCGTCTTCATCACCCACTCGATCGAGGAAGCGATATTCCTCTCCGACCGCGTGGTGGTGCTGAGCGCCCGGCCGGGCAGGGTCGCCAAGGAATATCGCGTGCCGTTTCCGCGGCCGCGTTCGCTGGAGATCATGGCGACCAAGGAGGTCTTCGACCTCACAAACCGGATCAAAATGGACATTGTCGGCGAGCGCACCAGGCCGAAGGCGCCGGAACGCCCGAGCGCTGAGATCGTGAGGATCAGGCCGTGAGCGACGCCATCCCGGAATTCTCCAAATCGAAATCAGGCGATGGGCAAGACGTCAGCCTGACCAACCTCTCGGCATTCGCCAGCGGCCCCGGCATCAAGTCCGGGAAAGAGGTGGCGGCCATCCTCGCCGTCGCCGTCATCATCATCGGCGGCATCGAACTGGCGCTGCGGCTGTTCCACGTGCCGCTCTACATCATGCCGCCGCCGAGCTCGATCGCCTACGCGCTGTTCGACGAGTTCCCGCTGATCGCGCCGCATCTCGGCTACACGCTGGTCGAGCTGGTGTCCGGCTTCGCCATCGGTGCCGCCGTCGGACTGGTGCTGGCCGCCGTCATCACCCAGTTCCCTTTCGCGGAAAAGATCGTCGCGCCCTACATATTGCTGCTGGTCACCACGCCGATGCTGGCGCTGGTGCCGCTGCTCATCCTGCGCTTCGGCTTCGGTTACACGCCGCGCATCATCGCGGTGGCGCTGGCCGCAGGGCCGATGGTGATGATCAACGCCGCCACCGGCTTTCGCCGCGTCGACAGCGCCAAGATCGCGCTGGCGCGCTCCTACGGCGCCAGCACCTTGCAAATCTTCTGGAAAATCCGCGCGCCCATGGCGCTGCCGATGATCCTAGTCGGGCTGATGATCGGCGCCATCTTCGGCCTGCTGACCGCGGTCGGCGCCGAGATGGTCGGCGGCGGCTTCGGCCTCGGCAACCGGCTGACCACCTATTCGTCGATGATCCAGATGCCGCAATTCTTCGCCGTGGTGCTGATCCTGTCGATGCTCGGCATCCTGATCTACGTGCTGTTCTTCCTGATCGGCAAGAAATGGGCGAGCTGGGAGGCATAGCCAAAGAGGAAAAAAGCGCCCGGGAGGCGGGCGGCAGACCGACATCAAACAAAAAGGGGAATGCCATGACCAAAGACAATTTCATCCACCAGGCCGAAATGAGCCGCCGTACCTTCCTGCAGGTCACCGGCGCCGGCCTGGTGACGGCGACCGCGCTCGGCGCGTCGGGCCTCAAGGCCAAAGCCGAGGCCTATGGGAAATTCACCTGGATCTCGCCGCGCGGCACGCTCGAAGTGCTCGACGACTATCCCTATTGGGCGGCCAAGAAAGCCGGCTATTTCGACGGGCTCGACACCGACATGCAGCCGGGACCGTCCGACGGCACGGCAACGGTGAAATTCGTCGATGTCGGCCAGGCCGATATGGGCTTTCCCTCGCCCGGCGTGTTCTCCTTCGCCATCCAGAACGGCATGAAGCTCAAATCCGTGTTCCACATGGGCGCGCGCGATACGTTCTCCATCGCCTTTCGCAAGGGCGAAGGCTCGAACGACCTCAAGAAGCTCGAAGGCAAGACCATCCTGCTCGGCTCCGCCGCCTGGCAGTCGATCACCGACCCGCTGCTTGCCGCGCAAGGCGTCGACATCAAGAAGGTCAAATATGTCGAGGCCGGCTGGCCGACCTGGGGCACCGCGCTGGCCGGCGGCCAGGGCGACGCGGCTTTGTCGTGGGAAGGCCTGCGCGCCGAATGGATCGCCAAGGGTCTCGACTTCGAATACTGGCTCGGCGTGAAGAACTCAAAGCTGCCGGCCAACACCTTTGTCGTGCGTGCAGCCGATCTCGAGGATCCCGACAAGAAGGCGTTCCTGGAAAAATACCTGCGCGGTTGGGCGATGGGGCTGGAATTCGGCTACCAGAACCCGCGCGCGGCGGTCGAAGCGGTGTTCGAGCAGTTCCCGACGCTGGCCAAGAACCTCGGACCGGAGCTCGGGACCACCTCGATCCTGCAGCAGATCAACGTCTTCCGTGGCGATATGGACAAGCGCGGCGGCTGGGGCTCGCACGACATGGCGAGCTGGCAGGGCTTCTTCGACGAGATCCATAAGATCGGCCAGATCACCAGCCCGGTGAAGGCCGAGGATGTCTGCACCAACGACCTGATTCCGGCCGCCAACGACTTCGACAAGGCCAAGGTCAAGGCGGATGCCGACGGCGTCAAACTGTCGGAAGGCTTCGCCGCGCTCGATGTCGAGAAGATCAAGGCGCATCTGTTCGATTCGGCGGTGAAGTAGGGGACGCAATTGCCAAGGTCGGCGCTGCCCCTCATCCGCCTGCCGGCACCTTCTCCCCGTATAGTGACGGGGAGAAGGGAAGCGCTCCAACGCTGGCGATTGGCGAAAATCGGTGATGACAGCGTCTTTCTCCCCGTCACTATACGGGGAGAAATGCCCGGCAGGGCAATGAGGGGCTGCGCAAACCTAAGATGATTGCCCGGGCAAGCGATCAACCCGTGCGGCAACTGAGCCGTCGCACATGGTTTTAATGAATAAGGAACGGGAGGCTGAGATGGCCGACAAGGTAAAAGTGCTGGTGGTGGGGTTGGGCAATATGGGTGCGTCGCATGCCAGCGCCTATCATCGCTCGGAGGGTTTTCAGATCGTCGGGATCATGAGCCGCTCGATCAAGAGCAACACGAAAATCCCGGCCGAACTTGCCGGCTATCCGCTCTACGAGGATTTCGACCTGGCGCTGAAGGAAACCATGCCCGATGCCGTCTCGATCAACAGCTGGCCGAACACCCATGCCGAATACGCGCTGAAGGCGATCGCGGCCAATTGCCATGTGTTCATGGAAAAGCCGCTCGCCACCAACATCGAGGATGCCGAGAAGGTCGTGGCGGCGGCGCGGGCGAAAAACCGCAAGCTGGTGCTCGGCTATATCCTGCGCGTCCATCCCTCCTGGATCAAATTCATCGAGGTCGGCAAGACGCTCGGCAAGCCGCTGGTGATGCGCCTCAACCTCAACCAGCAGAGCAGCGGCAGCGCCTGGCACTGGCACAAGAACCTGATCGATTCGCTGATCCCGATCGTCGATTGCGGCGTCCACTATGTCGACGTCATGTGCCAGCTGACCGGCGCCAAGCCGGTGCGCGTGCACGGCATCGGCGCGAAACTCTGGGCAGAGGCCGACAAGCAGAATTACGGCCATCTGCACGTCACCTTCGATGACGGTTCGGTCGGCTGGTACGAGGCCGGCTGGGGTCCGATGATGAGCGAGACGGCCTATTTCGTGAAGGACGTCGTCGGTCCGAAGGGCGCGGTGTCGATCGTCGCCGGGCAGCAGGCAAGCAGTGCGGGTGAGTTGGCCGAAGTGTCGAACTCCGCCGACATCGACCGCCACACAAAGACCGATGCGCTGAAGATCCACTATGCCGCCGTCGACGGCGACAAGAACTTCAAAAAAACCGACGAGATCGTCAGCATGGAGGACGAGCCCGGCCATCAGGAATTGTGCGACCGCGAGCAGGCCTTCTTCCTGCGCGCCATCCGCGAGGACCTCGATCTGACCGAGCAGATGGATGCCGCGGTCAACAGCCTGCGCATCGTGCTCGCGGCCGAACAGAGCATCGAGCTGGGCCGGACGGTCGAGCTGGCCTGACGTTGCGCCAGCCCCCTCATCCGGCCGCTTCGCGGCCACCTTCTCCCCGAGGGGAGAAGAGGGAGGCGCCAGCGCCGGACAGTCTCCTCTCCCCTCGGGGAGAGGTCGGCCGAGCGAAGCGGAGGCTGGGTGAGGGTCACTCAGCCATAGATCCATAAAAGGAGCAATATATGGCCGCCGTCACCGACAGTCTGTTGAAAACCTACGCGGACTCCGACGCGCTCGGCCTCGCCGCCTTGGTGCGTGGCGGCCAGGTTTCGCCGGCGGAACTGGTCGAGGCGGCGATCACGCTGGTCGAGCGGCTCAACCCGGCGCTCAACGCGGTCATCCACCGTCTCTACGACATGGCGCGCGCGCAGGGCGCGACGGTCGACAGATCGGCGCCCTTTGCCGGCGTACCATTCCTGCTCAAGGAACTGGCCTCGTCCTGGACTGGGGCGCCCAACACCAATTCGTCTTTCTACCTGAAAGATGTCGTCGCCGATTTCGACACCGAAGTCGTGCGCCGCATGAAGGCGGCGGGCCTTGTGCTGGTCGGCAAGTCTAACGCGCCCGAAAACGGCTGGTCGATCACCACGGAGCCAAAACTCTACGGCACGACGAAAAACCCCTGGAAGGACGGCATCACACCCGGTGGATCGAGCGGCGGCGCGGCCGCGGCCATCGCCTCGCGCATGGTGCCGATCGCGGAGGCCAGCGATGGCGCCGGCTCGATCCGTATCCCCGCCTCCTGTTGCGGCATTGTCGGCCTGAAGCCCTCGCGCGGCCGCGTCAGCCTGGCGCCCTTCGGCGATTATTGGTATGGGGGCGCCTATTTTCTCTGCTGCTCGCGCACGGTGCGCGATACCGCGGCCTATCTCGACGCGGTGGCCGGCGCGCTGCCGGGCGACCCCTACACGCCGCCGGTTCCCGATAGTTCTTGGCTCAGCCTGTCGGCGCGGGCGCCGAAACGGCTGCGCATCGGCTTCACGGTCACGCCGCCCAATGGCACGGCCATCGATCCGGAGGTGAAGGCGGCGGTGCTGGCAACCGTGGCGACGCTGGAGCGGCTTGGCCATGATGTAGAGGAGCACGACATGCCGCTCGACGCCAATGGCGTGTGGGCGACCTACACCAACATGACCTGCGTGCAGACGGCGGCGACCTTCGATTATCTGGAAACGGTGATCGGTCGGCCGGCGACGTCAGGCGATGTCGAGGCGGTGACCTGGGCGATCATCGAGCGCGGCCGCGCCACCAGCGGCATCAGGCACATCTCCGATGTCGAGCAGCTCAGGCAGGTCGGCCGCGACATTGTCGGCGACCTCAATGGCTACGATCTTTTCGTCACGCCCACCTTGACGCAACTGCCGCGCCCATTCGGCTATTACGACATGTCGGAGACGGACATCGACCGCTACAACGCCAAATGGGCGGACGCCGTCTTTGCCTTCCCCTTCAACATTTCAGGCCAGCCGGCGATCTCGCTGCCGCTCGGCTGGTCGAAAGGCGGCGTGCCGATCGGCGTGCAGCTCATCGGCCGCTATGGCGACGAGGCGACGGTGCTGGCGGCGTCGGCGCAGCTGGAGGAGGCAATGCCGTGGAGGGATAGGCGGCCGCCGGTGAGCGCTTAGGGATGCGCCGATATTCAGGTGATGCCGGCCTGCAAGCGGTGATTTCCTGCGCTTCCGGTGCTCATGTACTTCAAGTACGCTCCGCTCCGGTTCTCGGAAACCACCGCTGTCGTCTCGGCCTGACCCGAATCTCGGCACATCCCGCCGCATGGCGCCAAACTTCACGCAGCGGTTCAGCAACGACTACCCAATCACCTCCAGCCGTCTCGGCAAGCGGTTCATGGCGACCGGTCCATCCGGCGTGATCAGAAACTGGTCCTCCAAGTTAAAGCTGGCGAGGCCGTCGATGTAGAGCGGGATCTCGAAGGCCAGCACCATGCCGGGCTTGATGACGACATCGCTGCCGGCCTCGATGAACGGCCATTGCTCGGAAAAAACCGACTGGCCGACGCCGTGGCCGAAATGACCGCGACGGTAGGAGCGCAGGCCTTGGCGCGCCAGGCTTTCGGTGGCGATGCGATGCACATGCCCAAGCGTGTTTCCAGGGACGAGCTCGGCCAGGCCGTCCTCGAAGGCGCGCTCGGCAATGGCGTGCAGTTCCGCCTGATCCGCCGAGGGTGCTCCAAAGGTGAAGTTGCGCGACATGTCGGAGGCGTAACCGCCAACGGTGCAGACCATGTCGCACTTCAGCGGATCGCCGGCCACGGCCCTGGCGTCGGCGCCCTTGGCCCGGGCGCCGAGCGTCACATATTCGGCGGTGACGACCGGATGCGACAGCCCGGCGGCGGCCGTGGCGACGCCTTGCCGGTAGAGCGCGATGAGGTCGGCCTGGCGCATGCCGGCCATGGCATTGACCTGCAAGCGCAACAGCCCGGCTTCCGAGAGAAAAATGCCTTGCTGCAAGAGATCGCCTTCGCGTTGCGACTTGATCGCCCGCAACCGGTCCAGCACGGCCGAGCCGTCGACCATGGTGCAATCCGGCAGCAGCGCCTGCATCGCCACAAAATCGGCGGCGGGAATGAAGTCGAGGTCGAAGCCGAGCGTGGCGCGCTCCAACCTGAATTCTTTCAGCAAGGCCTGCAACTGCCGCACCGAGCCGGCGAGGTCGAAGGTGGCGGGACGCGCGAAATCCGGCGCGCGGGCGAGCGAAGCGAGGCCGGCCTCGATGCGGCCGGCCAAAGGCAGGTCCTGGGCCCCCGGGTCGAGCGGCGCGGATTCGATCCAGATCGGATGCGAACGTACGACCGCTTCAGGCATGGCGCGCCGCGTCTGCTCCGCATTGAAATCGGCGACGACGACGCCGATCGGCAGGTCCTGTTGGGCCGGAATGACGACGAAGCCGGCGCCGGTGCGCCGGAACAGGCCGGCCGGGCCGCTCGACGCGCCGGTCGCATAGTGGAAAGCTTCGGGTGCCGAGAGCACCAGCGCCCCGATGCCGGCGCGCTGCATCAGCTCAGCGGCGCGCTGGCGGTCGACAAAGCCGGTCATGAAGCGTCTCCATATGCCTGAACCGGCAACGGAGCATTGTGGGCGCTGACAATCAAGCAGCCGGCAAGGGCTACTTGATCGATTCCAGCTTGGTGAGCGCGGCGGTGAAGCCGGCCAGCGACACCGGGATGGTAACCGGTTTGCGGGTCACCGACTCCATGCCGATGTTGAGATTGGTTCCGGCCTTCATCGCCTTGATCAGCTCTGGCGGCAGCGGGGTGGCGGCATAGGCGCCGTTCTGGTCGCTGGTCTGGATGGCGATGGTCGTCTTCTGCCCCTGGTCGATCTGATAACTCGCGCCGGACGGCAGGAACAGGCCATGCGGCAGCGCGAGCAACATGGCGAGGCTGCCATTGGCATTGTCGCGGCGCACCGTCACGGTGAGTACGCGCTGGCCGGTCTTGGCTTCGGTCAGGTTCTGCGACACCTGGCACTGAAGCTCGGTGCTCGCCGAGCCGCTGGAGCAGTTGACCGCCCAAGGATTTGCGTCGGCAGGCTTTGAGGGGGCCGGCTTTGACTGGGCCGATTGGGGCTCGGCCGGTTGGGGCTGGGCCGACTTGGCGTCCTCTGCAAGCGCGGAACCGGTGGCGGACAAGATCAACCACAAGGCGCCCAATCCAGCGGCCAGATCTTTTCTATTAGCTTTCGCTAATCTAGACGTCATGTCTTCCGCGCCCCTTGGGTTTCCAGCTCCGTACATGTATTCGAGCCGGCAAGAGCTTGATACTACACCGGGAACTGTTGTGAAAGGCGAGCTCGGGCGAGACAGTCGGCAAAATTACTGTGACCGTCATGCCACACATAAGAACTTTAGCAGGCAACAACTGAATTCCAGACAATAAGCGCTCGCTATACAATAGAATCTGCGTAAAAATTCCTACACGTGGGACGTGCAAGTCCCGGAAGGACTCGCCAGGGATGGGAACTACCGAGAAGTCTCGGCAAGTTGGTGGGATGGCGGCGCGTGGGGAGGGTTTCCACGTGCGCGCCGGCTATCGCCGTTCGAGCATTGCAAGGCATCTGTGGAAGACGACGGCGCTGACGTCGCTGGCGCTGGCGCTTTCGGGCGCGGCCGCCCATGGCGACGACGCCGGGCTCTGGCAGCCGCAGATACGCGCCATCGTTGGCGCCGACAACAATGGCGGCAACGCCGCGCTCGAGGGCTTCATCCCGATCAAGCAGACCGCCGAATCGGTGCTGTTCCTGGATGTCCGGGCCAAACACGATTTCAGGGATGCCTTCGGCCAGGATATCGGCCTCGGCATCCGCCGCATCGTCAACCCGGACCTGATGCTCGGAGGCTACGCCTATTTCAATGCCGAGAGCTACGGCGGTACCCAGTTCACCGGCGGCACGCTGGGCGTCGAGGCGATCACGCCGAATTTCGACGCGCATGTGAACGTCTTTATCCCGATCAAGGGCGACTCGACCGACCACTCGACCAGCTCGACCCTGTCGATGGTCTCCAACCAGCTGATCGAGCAGATCTCGGTGCTCGACCATCGCGATTACGCGGCCTGGGGCATCGAGGGCGAGGTCGGCGCCAAGGTGCCGATCAACCTGCCCGACAAGCATTCGCTGCGGCTGGACATTGGCGGCTACCATTTCGAGGATCCGCACGGCGATGACGGCAGCGTCACCGGCGCCAAGGCCGGCATCGAATATGAGATCGGCGATGTCTTCGGCACCGGAACGTCGCTGACCTTCACCGGCGAGGTGCGCAACGACAATCGCGACGACACCCAGTTCGCCGGCAGCGTGCGGCTGAACATCCCGTTCAATCCCGGCGGCGGCTCGGACAATACCGCGGCCATCGGGGCGGATCCGGTCTATCCGGTCAGCGAAGGCCTGCGCAAGCGCGTCAACGAGCGGGTGCGCGGCGATATCGGCGTCCGCATCCAGAGCCAGGAACTGACCGGCGGCTCGACCACCCGCGTCGCCATCAACGCCGCCACCAATGCGGCGTTCGGCAAATTCTACTTCGCAGATGGCGGCCTGGCCGGTGCGGGCACGTTGGCCGATCCGACGACGCTTGACGACGCCGTTACCAAGGCCGGCAGCGGCGGCTATGTGGTGGCGCTTGGCGGCAACGGCAATTTGACGACCAATGGCGTGACGTTGGCCACGGGCCAGACCGTCATCGGCGGTGGTGCGAGCGTCACGGCGAAGCTTCTCAACGGTGGCACCACCACCTTCAACCTCGGCGGCAGCGACGGCACCATTCAGGGCACCAACGTCGCCAACAACGTCATCACACTCGGCAATGGCAACACGCTGAACGGCATCACCATCACCGGCGGCGCCGACGGCATCTTCGGCAACAACGTCACCGGCACGACGTTGACCAAGGTCACGGTGACGGGTGCCGGCGGCAACGGCGCCGAGTTCACCGGCAATTCGACCAACGTCAAGGCGTCCGATTTCACGTCCACGAATAACGGTCTCGACGGCCTGCATATCGAGGACAACGGCACCTATAATTTCACCGGCACGACGTTGCTGTCGGGCAATCTCGACGACGGCCTCGATATCACCGGCCAGGGCACCTACACCTTCGCCACGGTCAATGCGCTGAACAATACCGACCGCGGCATCACCGTGCAGGGCACGTCGAGCGGCGGCAGCTTCACCACCACCGGCGGCAATATCTCCGGCAATGGCGGCATCGGCGTCTACATCGACCCGATCACCGCCCATGTGGTGCTGGATTCGATCTCCCAGGATGGCGGCACGTCGGGTGTCGTGCTCGACCATGTTTCGGGCAGCTTTACGGTCAACGGCGCCACGACGATCTCGAACACGACCGGACCGGCGATCGCCATTTCCGATTCGCCGGCAACGATCCGCTTCGGCGACATCAACATCACCAATCCCGGCGCCGACGGCATGTCGTTCAGCGGCGTCAACGCGGCGGTGGTGGCTGGCAACATCGTCGTCTCCGGGCTCGGTCTCGGCCACACCGGCCTCGACTTCTCGGGCAGCCAGACGACCTTCACGGCCCTGTCGGCCAACATCAGCGGATCAGGCGCCGGTTCGATCGGCATCGACCTCTCCGACACGACAGGCGGTGCCTCGATCATCATCACCAATGGTGGAACCATTTCGGGCGTCGACACCGGCGTGCGCCTGGGCGTTGCCGGCTCGCTGGCCCACTCGGCCAATGCCCAGTTCACCTTTGGCGGCGGCTCGATCGCCGGCGTCACCGCCTCGCTCGACGCGCGCGGGCTCAACCAGACACTCGGCCTCTATGCCTTCGGCTCCACGTCGTTCAGCGGGCCGCAGCTGTTCGACGTGCAGAACGTCATCTTCGTCGGCGCGGCGGCCTCGGGCGTCGGCGACGGTTCCTCGCTTGGCAACCTGGCGTCGGTCGGCACCGCCGACGGCATCACCGACGCCAATGCGATCTTCGTGCTGGTCAACGACGCCGGCAACACGCCGATCGACACCACGGGCGGCTTCTCGCTCAGCGATGACCAGACATTGGCGTCCTTCGGCAATGGCCGTTCCTTCTCACTCGGCGGCGTGCCGATCAATGTCACCGGCGACAACATCCAGCACGATGTCGTGGTTTCCGATCCGGGCACGGGCGCCGCGACGCTGACCAATCCCGGCGCCGGCGACGTCGTCACGCTGGGCAACGGCAACTCGTTGCTCGACTTCAACATTTCGGGCGGCAGCGGCGCGGCGATCAGTGGGGCGGGCATCGCTGGCCTGACGGTCCAGGGCGTGTCGGTCAGCAATGTCGCGCTCGGCCTCGTTCTCGATAGCGTGACCGGCGCCGTGACGGTCGACGATCTCGACATCCAGAATGTGAGCCAAACCGGCATCGCGCTTGCCGATTCGAGCGCAACCGTCAATTTCACCGGCAACACGACCATCGCCAACGCCACCAATGTCGGGTTGTTCGCCAACAATTTCGACGGCACCGCCACTTTCGACGACCTCGACATCACCGGCGGCGGCATAGGCGTTGGTGTCGTCGGTGGCTCGAGCGGAACCTTGACCTTCGGGGCTGGCAGTTCCATCGCCGGCACAGGCGGCAATGCCTTCTCCATCACCAGTTCCACGCCCAACGTCACCTACAACGGCACCATCAATCAGACCAGTGCGGCAAGCGCGGTCAAGATCAGCAACATGACCGGCGGCAGCGCGATCTTCGGCGGCAAGATCACCGCCAGCACGGGCGCGGCCAATGCCATCGACCTGACCGGCAACACCGGCGGCACGATCAATTTCACCGGCGGCCTCGACCTGACCACCGATGGCGGCTACGCCTTCAGCGCCGTCAATGGCGGCACGCTGACGGTGACCGGCTCCGGCAATACCGTCAACACCGGCGCTGGCGTGACGGAAAACGGCATTCATCTTGGCGGCGCCGGCGGTCTGACGATCGGCGCGGCGGGCGTGACGTTCGCCAGCGTCACCGTCGACGGTTCCGGCGGCTCGGTGCCAGCCGGCATCGTCATCGAGAACACCAGCGGCGGCAACGTCACCTTCGGCGGTGTCGACATCAGCCGCGCCAATGGCGACGCCATCCGTCTGACCAATGTCGCCAGCGGCATCTATTCTTTCAACGGAACAACGACGATCGCCACCGTCGGCGGACCGGGTCCCGGTTTCGTGGTGCAAAACAGCGCCGCGACGGTCAATGTCAGCAATCTCGTCACCACCAGCGTCTCCGGCGCCGATGTCAGCCTGACCAACAACACCGGCACGTTCGGCATTGGCGGCACCATCACCAATTCCGGCACCGGCGATGGCGTCGTGGTCTCCGGCGGCAGCGCGGCGATCACCGTCTCGGCCGCCATCTCCAGTTCGGCGACCGCGCCCGGCACCGCGGTCAAGGTCGACGGCATCACCGGCGGCTCGGTAACCTTCTCGGGCAACGTCACCTCGACCGGTACAGGCAACCTCTTCGCCATCGGCTCGACCACCGCGCCGACGGGCGGCGCGATCAGCTTCACCGGCTCGGCGCTGACCGCCAGCGGCGGTGGTGGCGCGGTCATCGCGGGCCTCGGCGCGGCCGCGACCTTCAACGCCACGGCGCCTTTGTCGATCACCAACGCGACCGGCAATGGCGTATCGGTCTCCAACGTCGCCGGCAGCGCCACTTTCGGCGCCGTCACCGTGACCACCGCCGGCGGCAACGGCATCGACATCTCTGGCAATTCCGGATCGGTGACCTTCGGCACGACCAATGTGACGCTGGGCTCGGTCGGCAGCACCGCCGGCATCAATTTCAGCGGCACCAACGCCGATGTCAGCTTCGGCACGACGACGGTGACGATGGGCGCGGGCGCCAACCAGACGGGCATTGACTTCAGCGGTTCATCGACGACGGCTGATTTCGGCGTGACCACGATCACCGGCAACGGTGATCTCACCTCGCGCGGCATCGACCTGTCGTCGACGACGGGCAACAAGACCATCGCGTTCCTGGGCGGCTCCAGCATCAGCAACGCCGGCGTCGGCGTCGAACTGGCATCGGATCACTCGACCGCGACTTCGGCCAACGCCAATTTCACCTTCGGCGACGGCACCTCCGCCAATGGGCTGCAATCCTCCATCACTGCGGCGGCGGGCGGCTACACAGTCAACACGGTCGGGCTCGATCCGGCGCTCGGCAATTATAATTTCAACGACGTGTTCTTCACCGGCAGTGCCAATCTTGCCTTGGCTGCCGGCGGTGTCATCATGGTCTCGCAGACGGGCGGCGTCATCAACGCCGGCACGGACGGGCTCAGCGCCAATGTGGCCACGGTCACGGCTGCCGAGGCCGATGCGATGACCGGCACGCTGAGCTTTGCCTTTGTCGGCACCGTCGATCTCAGCGGCACGCCGTTCACGCTCGATGCGGGGCAGTCGATCGTCGGCTTCGGCAACGGTTCCTCCATCGTGACGTCCGGCACTATCCAGCCGGTGAATGTCCAGGGCAATCTCGGCGCCACGGGCGCGACCGTCACCGGCAATGAGGGCGTTGTCATGAGCACGGGCAGCGATACGCTGCATCTGCTCGGCGGCAACCAGGTGAAGGACACCGCTTTCGATTTCAGCGGCGGCAGCGGCTCGGTCTTCACCATCGACTCGAGCGCGGCAACCTTCGACAACACTGGCGGCATCGTCATCAACGGCGTTACGGTCAGCAATGTCGCCGTCGGCCAGACAGCGTTCAAGGTCGACGGCGCTACCGGCACTATCGGCAATGTCTCAATCACCAACAACAACATCAACGTCGCCGGCACGCTGCTCGATGCCAATGGCGGCAACGGCGACATCACGGTCACGCGCGGTACCCTGCCCAACAGCGGGCCGGCCGGCACGCTGACCGGCGGCGGCATCACAACCGCCAACCGCACCGGCGGCACGGTCGATTTCACCGACCATGTGACGGTCGACGGCAATGGCGTGTCGCTGACCAACAACACCGGTGCCGCGATCACCTTCGCCGACGTGGACATCACCACCAACGGGTCGACGGCCTTCACCGCCACTGGCGGCGGCACGATCAAGGTCGACGCCGGAACGATCAATGCCACGAACGCGCAAGCGGCGGCGCTCGACGGCGTCACGGCCGACATTCATTTCACGTCGACGAGTGCCACGTTCGGCGCCGGCAACGGCATCGACCTGCAGAACGTCGGCGGCACGGCTGATTTCGGCACCGGTACGCTGACCAACACCGGTTCGGACACGTCCTTCAATGTCGGCTCGACCACCGCCGCCAGCGGCGGCACTGCAGCCATGTCCTACAGTGGCACGATTGCCACCAACGGCACGGGCGCCGCGGTCTCGATCCAGAGCATGACTGCCGGCTCGGTGACCCTGTCGGGCAATTTGACCGACAACAATGCGGCCGCTGGCGGCAACATTTTCGTTGCCGGCAACGATTCCACCACCATCACCTTCTCGGGCACGACCAAGCAAATCAGCTCGGGCGCGGCCGACGGTGTCAATCTCGGCCTCCCCGGCGGTTGGCCGCTGGGCACGCCGACTCCCAACACGAACTCGGCCATCAACTTCACCAATGGCGGCCTCGACATAACGACGACGACAGGCGCGGGCTTCATAGCCATTGGCGACCTCGGCTCCTCGGCCTTTACCGTCACCGGCAGCGGCAACAAGATCAATTCCGGTGGCGACGGTCTGCTGGTGAACGGCGCCGATGTCGGCGCCGGCGGTGTCACCTTCGACAGCATCTCGGCGGTATCCACAAGCGCCGACGGTGGCGGTGCTGGCGTGTTCCTGTCAGGCATGACCCTCGCGGGCGATGTCAACATCGGCGGGTTGAAGGATACCGGCTACATCGGCGCCTCGCTGTCCGGCCTGTTCGGCCCCGGCGTGGTCAATTTCACCGGCACGACCGATCTCGACACCAGCTACGAAGGGTTCGAGATCAGCGGCCAGGTCGGCACCATAAACATCGCCAATGTCGCCGGGTCCACCCTGACCATCGATGGCAGCCAGGTCGGCCTTGCGCTGGCCGTCCTGCAGACCGGGACCGTCAATGTCGGCGGCAATGGCGGCGTTGCCAGCATCGGGGCGACGACAAGCACCACCGGCTCGGCCATCAGCCTCTCCGGCGGCAACGACCTTATCAATGCGACACTGAACTACAACGGTTCGATCAAGGTCGATACGGGCTCGGTGCTGCAAGCCACCGGCGACTGGACCCATTTGACCATGAGCGGTTCGGTCGTTTCGACCACGGCATCGACGGCCTTCAATTTCTTCGGCCATGCCGAAGGCATATACGATATTTCCAGCACCATCGATCACAGCGGCGGCACAGGTGTTTCTATCGGCGGCTCGGCCAACGGCACGGTCACCTTCTCGGGCACGTCGAAGACATTCGACACCGGCGCCAACGATGCCATCTACAAGGCACCAGCGTACGTGCCGGATCCGCAGACCCAAGGCACGCTCAACTTCACCAATGGCGGCCTCGTCATCACCACCACCAGCGGCGCCGGCTTCATCGCCAGCACTTTCGGTCCGGGCACGGTCAGCGTCACCGGCGACGGCAACACCATCACCACCGGCACAGGCACCGCGCTGAAGCTGGGCGACGCGACAGCGATCGTGGCGGGGGCGACAGGCGCGACGGTTGGCGTGGATGGCATCAAGTTCGATTCGATCTCGGCCACTGGCGCGGCCACCGGCATTTCGCTCAACAATGTCAGCGGCGGCGCTCTCGATATCGGCGTGGTCAACCTGCAAGGCATCACCGGCGCCGGCGTCCAGATCTCCGGCACGCTCGGCTCGACGCTCGATTTCACCAGCCTCAATGTCGGGCTCGCTGCCGACAACGCGATCGGCCTCGATCTCAACGGCGCCGCGCTCGGCGCCAGCACCATCACGGCAGGCGATTTCGACGTCGATGGCGGCAGCTTCGCCGGCACGATCGGCATCGACATGGCCGGCACGACCGGCACCGGCACGATCCAGCTCGGCGACCTCGTCAACAACAATCCGGCAGGCCAGACCTCGAAGATCGAAAATGTCGGCTATGGCGTCCAGTTCTCCAGCACCACCAACGCCAAGCTGGTGTTCGGCGACGGCCAGGGTCCGGCCGAATCGACGATCGCCACCACTGGCGGTCAGGTCATTCACGCCACCGACAGTTTGCCGACCAATGGCGACTATAATTTCAACGACGTCATCTTCTCCGGCGACACGTCGAATCTTTCCAGCTCGATCTCCTACTACTATGTCGACAACACCGTTGACGGCACCGACGACGGCACGCGCGCCCATCCAGGCACGATCGCCGGCGCGCTTGCCTCGTCGGCACAGGTCATCGTGCTGGTCAACAATGGCGGCACCATAACAGGCGGCACCACGCTCACCCTGGCCGATGGCCAGGCCCTGGTCGGCTTCCGCGACGGCGGCACCGTCGATCTGGCAACGCTCGGCTTCACCGCCGGCGGCGCGCCGAGTGCCTTCCAATTCACCACCATCGCCGCCGGCGGCACGACGGTGACCGATCCCACCGGCAACGGCGCGGTGACGCTGACGACGATGGCTGCCGGGGCGACGGTAACGCTCACCGGCACCAACGGCATCAGCGGCGTGGTGATCGGCAATGGCGGCGGCGGCACCGGCATCATCGGCACCAACATAGCCGGCTTGACCTTGCTCAACAGCACGGTTCGCGGCGACATCGGCGTACCCGCCGTGTCCATCACGTCGAACACAGTGACCAATCTGGCACTGTCCAACCTGACCTTGAAATCCGGTACGGGCGCGGCGGCCCTGTCGATCGACGGTACGGGCGGCACGACCACGATCACCCGCTTCGACGGCCTGACCATCGAAGGTGGCGCCGGGTCGGGGTCCGGCATCGCCATCAACACCGCGACGTTCGACGCGACGCCCGGCGGCGCCATCAATCCGGTCAACGGCGGCAACTCGACCATCGGCACCGCCGCGGCCCGCGTCAATGGCAACGGCATTTCGTTGACCCAGGTGTCGGGCGAGCTCGACTATGGCACGCTGAACATCGCCAATGACAGCGGCACCGGCCTGCTCGTCGATACCAAGGGCCCGCCAGCCACCATCTTCACGCTCAACAGCAGCGGCGGTTCGGTCGACACCACCAACGGGACCGCCCTCAATCTCGACCCGCTGACGGTCGGCATGACGCTCGACAGCGTCACCGCCACGGGCGGCGCGAGCGGCATCATCTTCGACGGCGTGGCGGGCGCCTTCACCGTTACCGGCGCCACCAACATCTCCGGCACGTCGGGCGCCGGCATCAGCGCCATCAACACCAACGCCGGCACCTTCACCTTCAACACGGTGACGGTGGACAACACCAGCTCGACGGGCGGCGGCATCGGCTGGGCGTCAGGAACGCTCACGGTCACCGGCCTTGCCAATATCGACACGACGAGCGGCGCCGGCCTGTCGCAGACGGGTGGCGTCACCAACTTCAACAATGGCCTGACCATCGACACCGGGGCCGGCATCGGCATTGCCGGCGGCAACGCCACGATGAATATCCTGGCCACCGGCGCCAGCCAGACGGTGAATTCCACCCTCGGTCAGGCGATCGTCCTGGACTCCGTCAACGCCAACATCGCGCTCGACTCGACCTCGTCAGGCGGCGGCTCCAACAATGTCGCCCTGACCTTCGTCACCGGCGCCGTCAGCCTCGGCAGCGGCAAGCTGAGCGGCGCGTCAGCCGCATTTGTTATCGGCCACCCGATCTTGCCTGGTTCCGGCGGCACGGCGACCATCAGCTATGGCGGCACGATCACCGGCAGCGGTCCAGGCCGCGCCGTATCCATCTACAATCGCCCCGTCGTCGCGGGCGACATCACATTGTCCGGCAACATCAGTTATAACGGGAGCGGCGAAGGCATTGCCGTCGCCGGCAACCAGTCCGGCACCATCACCTTCTCGGGCGCATCGAAGTCGATCACCGCCACGGGCGGGAACACCGGTGTGACGCTGCTCAACAACACCGGCGCGACGATCTCCTTCACTGGCGGCGGCCTCGTCGTCAACGCTGCGAGCGGCACCGGCTTCACCGCCACCGGCGGTGGCACCATCAACATCGCGGGCAGCGGCAATTCGATCGGCACGACCCTCGGCCAGGCGATCAACCTGGACGGCGTCGCCGCCAACATCACGCTCGCTTCGACCTCGTCGGGCGGCGGCGCCAACAACGTCTCGCTGACCAATGTCACCGGCACGGTCGGCCTCGGCGGCACCGGCGCGCTCAGCGGCGCGACGGGCACCGCGTTCAACATCAGCGGCGGCACGGCCAGCGTCACCTATGGCGGCGGCATCACTCAGGCCAACAACGCGGCGCTGGTCGGCATCACGGGCCACACCACCGGGACGGTTACCTTCACCGGCACGCTGTCGGCGACCGGCGGCACCGGCCTGCAATTCGACAATGCCGACGGCACCTACAATTTCAACGGCACGACGACGCTCAACGGCGGCAATGCCAGCGTCGACATCCTCACCGGCTCGAGCGGTACATTCAGCTTCGGCACCGGGACATCAATCACCAGCCCGAGCGGCACCGCGTTCAATGTCAGCACCGGCAGCGCCAACGTCACCTATGCCGGTACGATCACGCAGGGCACGGCCGGCCAGCGCATGATCGTCGTCGCCGACACCACCGGCGGCGCGGTCAATTTCACCACAGCCGTGGCGAATGGCCTCAACGACACCGCCGGCACCGGCATCGTGATCGACGGCGCGGCGGGCAATGTCACGGTCAACAATGCCAGGCTGGTCGGCACGGCCGGCATCACGATCCTCGGCGACGCCACGAACAATGCCACTGGCACCTACACCTTCAACAATGTCGCCATCGATACCGTCGCCGGCGCGAGCAACCACGCCTTCGTCATCGATGGCGACCAGGGCACACCTGGCAATGATGACGTCAGCGCGATCGTCAATCTGAACAATGTCGACATCACCAATCCTGGCGGTAATGTCGCCAACATCCGCGGCATGGCTGGCGGCTCGGTCAATTTCGACAGCGCCAGCTCGATCACCCGCAACGATGGCGGGCTGGGCATTGCCATCCTCAGCAATGCCGGCGGCACGATCAACTTCGGCGGCACGACGAAGACGCTGTCGACCGGCGTCAACGCCGCCGTCATCATGACCAGCAACACCGGCGCGGCCATCAACTTCACCGGCGGCGGGCTGGCGATCACCACCACCAGCGGCCAGGGCTTCAATGCCACCGGCGGCGGCACGGTGACGGTGCAGGGTGCCGGCAATACGATTACCTCGACCACCGGCACGGCGCTCAACATCGCCAACACCACGATCGGCGGCAGCGGACTGACGTTCAGGAGCATATCGACAACCGGCGCGGCGAGCGGCATCATCCTCAACAACACCGGCGCCAGCGGCGGACTGACCGTAACCGGTACCGGCACGGCGGGCACTGGCGGCACGATCCAGACCTCGACAGGCGATGGCGTCAGCCTGACGGATACCCAGAACGTCAGCCTGAGCAACATGATCATCAGTGACAATGCCGGCAGCGGCATCCACGGCCTGCGGGTTAACGGCGTCGTGCTCAACGGCCTGACCTTGAACAGCAATGCCGATGCCAACACCGAATCCGGTATCCTGTTCAACGAACTTACCGGCGACGCCTCGCATGTCACCACCTTCACCAACCTGACGGTCTCCAACTCGTTCACCCACAACGTCCAGGTCATCAATTCCGGCGGCACGCTGGCAAACCTGGTGGTGAGCGGCGGCACGTTCTCGAACGACGGCGCCTCCCAGAACGCCGGCAGCGACTTCATCTTCGAATCGGATACCGCCGGGGTCGCCGGCACGCCGACGATGACGCTGACCGTGAACGGCGCGACCTTCACCGGCAACAACGCCTATCCCGGACCGGGCGTCATTCCCGGAACCGGTTTGTTCGTCATCGCCAATGACGGCACCGTCAACGCCCATATCGGCGAGACGACGGGCAACACCTTCAACAATCTGAACAACGGCATCAACCTCACCCAGAGCAGCAATGCCGGTGCCGGCACCGGCGGCAACCTCAACTTCACGGTCAAGAACAACACCGTCACCAACAGCGACTCGACGGCGATCAACGTGTTCAGCAGCGGCGATCTCGCCCGCACGTTGGATGGCATCATCCAGAACAACACTATCGGCATCCAAAACGTGGCAACCTCGGGATCGCGGGTCGGCTTCGGCATCCGGGTCGGGCACGAGAGCCTCGGCGTCGCCAAGGTGCTGATCGACGGCAACACGATCCAGAGCATCGGCGTCAACGGCGTCAGTGGCGGCGAGAACATCATTGTCACGCAGCTCGTACAGCCGGGCACCGTGAACGCGACGGTGACCAACAATATCATTCGCGATAATGCCGACAGCCGCGGCATCACATTCAACGCAGTGTTTGCCGGCGCCATCATCAACGCCGATGTGCATGCCAACACCATCACCAACGTCAACAACGCAAATGCCATGGGCTTCCTCCAGGATGGCATTGGTGCCAACGACGGCACGATAAACCTGCTGCAAGCGAGCGATGCCGCACTTGAGGCCGCCAATGGCGGGGCAACTGCCACGGAAAGTGCCGGCACTCTCTTCGGCCAGCCCGCTCCGCTGCTGCCCGCAGCCACGCCGTAATTCGCAACCCTGGGTTTGTCGCCAGAAATAAATTTTGCGACTATGATGTAGACTTGTTGTATTACTCAGGCATAATGCAAGAATTCAGACAGTAAGTCGCGAACCGAGGAGGACCAGGATGAGTGAACCTTACTTGGGTGAAGTCAAGATCGTATCCTGGAATTTCGCGCCGCGAGGCTGGGCTTTTTGCAACGGCCAGTTGTTGCCCATCAATCAGAACCAGCCATTGTTTTCTATCCTTGGCACAATGTATGGCGGCGACGGCCAAACCAACTTTGCGCTTCCGGATATGAGGGGGCGCGCGCCGGTCCATAGCGGCGGGCCGATCGGCGCGGAGGTTGGCGGTCGCGGCGGCGAGGAGTTTCACACCCTCGTGCTCAACGAAATGCCGGCACATAACCATTTCGTCATCGCATCGAACACGGCCGGTAACGTCAACAATCCTTCCGGCGATCTGCTGGCGGCAAACGCCAGCCCGGTCTATCAGCCGCCGGGCAGCCCGGTGTCGATGGCGACGGAGAACATCACGTTGGTCGGCGGCGGTCAGCCGCACGAAAACAGGTCACCCTATCTGGTCTTGAATTTCATCATCGCCCTGCAAGGCGTTTTCCCGTCGCGAAATTAGGAGGACGCTTCGATGAGCCAAGCTTTTATCGGCGAGATTCGCATGTTCGCCGGCAATTTCCCTCCGAACGGCTGGGCATTCTGCCAGGGGCAGACGCTGGCGATCTCCCAGAACGACACGCTCTTTCAGTTGATCGGCACGACCTATGGCGGCGACGGCCAAGAAACGTTCAGCCTGCCCAATCTCGCCGGTCGCATCCCCATCCATGCCGGCAAAGGTCCTGTCATCAGCCAGACCTATACGATCGGGGAGCCGGGCGGCGTTGAATCCGTTACCGTGACGACCCAACAGATGCCTAACCATACCCATATCTGGCAGGGTTCGTCGAACATCGGCACCAACCCTGGTCCGTCTGGCGGTGTCCTGGCGACATCGAGCCTGCTGACGCCGTATGTCGGGATCTCACCCGATGGCATCATGGCCAACGCAGCTATTTCGCCGACCGGCGGGAGTCAGCCTCACGACAACATGATGCCATTCCTGACCATCAGTTTCATCATCGCGCTGTACGGCATCTTTCCCTCCCAAAGCTAGAGATTTGCCATGACCAATCCCTTCGTCGCCGAAATAAGAATCTTTGCCGGCAATTTCGCCCCGACCGGTTGGGCGACCTGCGATGGCCAGATCCTGCCGATCTCGCAGAACACGGCGTTGTTCTCGCTGCTGGGTACGACCTACGGCGGCGACGGCAAGTCGACCTTCGCCCTGCCTGACATGGCGGGCTCCGCCCCGGTGGGACAAGGCCAGGGCAGCGGCGGGTTGTCGGAGCGCTTTCTCGGCGAAACCGGCGGCGAGCCGAACATTAGCCTTCTGACGTCGGAAATGCCGCAGCATAATCACTTTGTCGCCATATCCACCGAGAATGGCGCTCAGGGTACTCTGACCAATGGGGTTGTTCTGGGAAAGTCCGGTGGCGGAACGCTGTACCAGAACGGTATCTCGCAAAACCTGGTCCAGATGAACCCCCAGGCGCTTGGCATGACGGGCAATTCCTTGCCTCACAACAACCTGCCTCCCTACCTCGCGATGACATTCATCATCGCGTTGCAAGGCGTTTTCCCGCCGCGACCGTAAGCGCCGCGAATGATCCGGTTTCCGATCGCGGATGCCGCGCCAGTTCCGTTCGGCTGGACGCGCGCGGCCCAGGCTGGTTTGACGTTCCGCCGGATCGCGGACGCCGATCTGGCGTTCCTGGCGGCGCTCTATGCCTCGACCCGCGAGGAAGAGCTTGCCGTCACGCCGTGGAGCGACGCGCAGAAGGCCGCCTTCCTCGCCATGCAGTTCCAGGCGCAGCACGCGCACTACCAGAAATACTATCCCGATGCCGACTGGCTGGTGATCGAGCAGGCCGGGCGAGACATCGGCCGTCTTTATGTCGAGCGCTGGGCAAGCCAGCACTGCATCATCGACATCGCCCTCCTGCCGGCGCATCGCGGCCAGGGGCTCGGCGGCGCGCTGCTTGGCGACCTCCTCGACGAGGCCGCCGCCGTCGGCAAGTCGGTGTCGATCCATGTCGAGAAGAACAATCCGGCGCGGCGGCTCTACCAGCGGCTTGGCTTCGCCGTCGCCGAGGACAAGGGCGTCTATGACCTGATGGTGCGTCCGCCGTCCTCGTGAGACAGCCAGTCTTACGTCACGCGCCGCGATACCAGGAGACGATGGTGAAACGCTCGTTGCGGGTGACCGGGGTGACTTCGTGCGTCGTTTCCGATCGGAAGGCTATGAGCGAGCCCGGCAATGCCGGCATGGCGACCCGCAGGTGCGGCCCGCTATAGGGACCGTGCAGGACCAGTGAGCCGCCGGCGTAGCCTTCGGACTCATCCGATTGGCGGTTGAGGAAGATCACCGCCGAAATCCTTCTGAAGCGCGACTCGTCGTAAATCAGCGGCGTGTTGCCGTCCTGATGCGGCACGAAGAAGTCGCCTTCCTGATAATGAAGAAACTGGGGTCTCTCGGCACAGTCGAGCGGGAGCCCGAAATGCCGCTCCAGGGTCACCTTCTGTTCGGCCAGGAGCAGATTCACCCGCGCCTCGGTGGCCGGCGAGACCTCGGCGCGCCTGGTCCTGCGCACTTCCGGCCACACCGGCTTCTGGTCTGGACGTCCGAGCAGGCCGGCCGGACGACCGCTGGCCTCGCGGATTTCCGCGCACAGGGCGCCGCACGCCGCCTCGTCAAGCACGCCGGAGATTTGGACATAGTCGATCATGTGTCGAGCCGCCCTCTCCAAACCGCCCTGATCGTCGCCCCGACCGGCCGCTGAAAAATCAGTTGAACACCGCCTCGTAAAGCAATCCCACCGCGTCGGCGGCAATCGGCACGATGAAGATGTCGTGGACGCCGCCGGCGCCGGCAAGGCTGTAGGTCGCCTGCGGCAGCGCGATCTCGGGCGGCCCCCGAAACAACAGGGAAAAACCGCCGCCCGGGCGCGGGCTGGACGCGATGCGGTTGACGGCGCTCAGTTCGAGCGAGACCCGTCCAGATCCGGTCTCGACGATGAACGCCTGTCCGATCGCCTGTTCGAAATCCGCCGCCGCCGCCGCCATTGCGTTCGCCCCAAAACCGTTTGCGGGGCACTGTCGCCGCTTCGCCTCGGGCTGTCCAGAGCTCTTTGTCCGAGTCCGCTGAGACCAAGCCGACGAACACTTCGCCACCTTTGCCCGCCGCGCTTGGAGCCAGCGCGCAAGACATTTCGCGACCGTAAATCCAAAAATACAGCAGTCCATGTCCTTTTATGCGCGCCATCGACACTATAGTACTTGGTTCGGGCGCGGATGTTTACGAGCCCGGCGCGACAAGACGGAAGTTTCGGCAACGATGCCTGACGCGGATTGGCCGGCCTGGCCGGCTTGCGGGAGAAAAAGGACGGACGATGGCTGAGGGTGATGCGAAAACAGGGACGCCGCCGGCAACGGGGGGCGACGCCTTGCCGTTGTTCTATTCGAGGCCCGAGGCGCTCAATCCGGCCCGGCACGGCTCGCTGGGGCTGACCGCGCGCAGCGACTTTTCCTTCGCGCGCCGGGCGCATGCCATTCCGGTGGTGGCGTCGGAAATGCCGGCGGCGATGCGCTCCTATCCAATCGTGTTCATCGGTGCCGCCAAGGCGCCCGTGATCATCGCCGGCGTGCGCCAGGACGAGAACCTGTTCGTTGACCCCGACGGCAAGTGGAGCGCGCCGCACTATATCCCGGCCTATGTCCGCCGCTACCCCTTCATCCTGGCCGAGGACCCGAGTTCGGCCGGCCGGCTGACATTGTGCGTCGACCGGGCGAGCGAGCGCGTCGTCGACCAGCTCGCCGCGCCGTCGCGCGACGACAAGGTGCTGCCTTTCTTCAGCGGCAATGAAGCGACCGAGGCGACCAAGCAGGCGCTCGCCTTCTGCAACCAGTTCCAGATCGACTTCAGGGCGACCCGCGAGATGGTCGACAAGATCGACGCCCACGGCCTGTTCGCACCGCGCCAGAGCAAGGTGACGCTGGAAGGGGGCGAAGTGCTCAACCTCACCGATTTCCAGGTGATCGATGAAGCCGCCTTCAACAAATTGAGCGACGCGGCCTTCCTCGACCTGAGAAAATCAGGCGCGCTCAGCCTGCTCTACTGCCACCTCGCCTCGACCAACAGCTGGACCTCGCTGGTGCATCAGGCCTCGGTGCGCAAGGCGGAGGGGGCGGGAAGCTGAGAAGGCGGCTCGTCGTCAACAGGCGAGCTATGCCGCTGCCCGCCGGTCGTGGGCGCCCTCCCTGATCTCCTCGGTGAGCTTGTCGCAGAACGCGTCGAGATCGCCGGGGTTGCGACTGGTGACGAGCCCCTGATCGGTGACGACGGCACTGTCTTCCCAAAGACCGCCGGCATTGATCACATCGGTCTTGACCGACTTGTAAGACGTGACGCGGCGCCCCTTGGCGATCCCGGTCTCCACGAGAAGCCAGGGCGCGTGGCAGATCGCACCGACGACCTTCTTGGCGGACCAGAATGATTTGACGAAGTCCAATGCCTTCTGCTCGACCCGCAGCAGGTCGGGGTTGATGACGCCGCCAGGCAGAACGATGGCATCGTAGTCGTCCACCCGCGCTTCATCCAGGGTCTTATCGACGGGAACGCTCCGTCCCCAATCCTTGTGATCCCAGCCTCTGATCTCGCCGCTTGCGAGCGACACGACATCCACTTGCGCACCCGCCTCGCGCAGTTTTTTCAACGGAACTTCCAATTCGGACTGTTCAAAGCCGTTGGTGGCGAGAACGGCGATGCGCTTGCCAGAAATGTTCTGCATCATTTTCTCCATCTTTGGATTGATGGAGGCTAACGAGGCCCGGCGGGAAGCGTTCCTGCTGTAATTTTATGTGACTTCCGGGAATCCTGGGGCCTCGGCCGTGGCGACGAGACCAGCGTCCGCCCCAAACGGAAAAAGCCGCGGCGGACCGCGGCTTTTCGATGCTTGATTTCCCTGGAGGAAACTGGAGCGGGTGAAGCGATTCGAACGCTCGACCCCAACCTTGGCAAGGTTGTGCTCTACCCCTGAGCTACACCCGCTCACACGGCGTCTTGGCCGCAAGCCGGGCCTATATGGCTGAAGAGCGCGGCGATTGCAACAGGGAAATAGCAGGCTTTTTGCAACCCGGCGCAATGAAGCCGGCAAGCCTGTGCGGACAAGGCGCCGGCCGGATTTTGCGCCTTCCGCCAGGCAATGGCGCGGGCGGCCACCGCATTGCGGCGCGCGTGTCGGCGCGGCGTGCGCGGGAATCGCCGGCTTTCGCGGCTCAGCGCTTCGGACTTGCGCAAAAACGATTCCGATTCTCCGGGCAATGCGATAAACGGCATGGCCTCACACCGAGCCGAGAAGAAAACCAATGCCGAAGACCGAAGCCGAGCTTTTCGCCTTTCTCGCCGAACTGGGCATCGCCGTTTCGACGATACGCCATCCGCCGCTCTACACGGTCGCCGATTCGCAGGCGTTGCGCGGCGAAATCGCCGGCGGGCACACGAAAAACCTGTTCCTGAAGGACAAGAAAGACAATTTCTTCCTGGTCACCGTCGGCGAGGACGCGGTTGTCGATCTCAAGCAGATCCACCAGCTGATCGGCGCCGCCAGCCGGGTCTCCTTCGGCAAGCCGGAGATGCTGCTGGAGCTTCTGGGCGTCACGCCGGGCGCGGTCACCGTCTTCGGCGTCATCAACGACACGGCGAAAAGGGTCAAGCTGGTGCTCGACAAGGATCTGATGGAGCATTCGGTCATCAACGTGCATCCGCTGACCAATGAGGCGACGACGTCGATCGCGGCGGCCGACCTCATCAGATTCGTCGAGGCAACCGGACACGATGCTGCTATCTTGAAAGTCTCGGCTTGATCGCCACATGGATGGCGAAGCCGATTTCCAACACGACATTGCGCGGAGCCGCGGGCCGGCGGGCGCGACCGAAAGGGTGACGAGATGAGCGACAACAATCCGTTTGGCGGATCATTCGGGAACAATGGCGGCCAGTATGCCACCACGGTCCAATATGGCGGAACGGCGCCGGCCCCGGCGAAGGCCGCGCTTGGCGAAGCGCCCGCAGGCCCCGTCGGCGAGGTCATCAAAGACACGACGACCGCCGCCTTCGCCGCCGACGTCATCCAGGAATCGCGCCGCCAACCGGTGCTGGTCGATTTCTGGGCGCCGTGGTGCGGGCCGTGCAAGCAACTCACCCCGCAGCTGGAAAAGGCGGTCAAGGCCGCCGGCGGCAAGGTCAAGCTGGTCAAGATGAATATCGACGACCATCCCTCGATCGCCGGCCAGCTCGGCATCCAGTCCATACCGGCCGTCATCGCCTTCAAGGACGGCCAGCCGGTCGACGGCTTCATGGGCGCCATTCCGGAGAGCCAGATCAACGAATTCATCACCAAGGTCGGTGGCAAGGGCAATGGCGCCCAGGCCGTGGCCGAGGCGCTGGCGGCGGCGACCGAAGCCCGCGACGCCGGCGACATGCAGGGCGCCGCCGACATTTATGACGCCGTCCTGGCGCAGGCGCCGGAAACGGTCGAGGCGATTGCCGGGCTGGGCGAGCTGCTGTTCGAGGCCGGTGACACGGGAGGCGCCGAGGCGCTGTTGGCCACGGCCCCGGAAGCCAAGAAGGACGCGCCTGTTCTCGCCGCGCTGCGCGCTAAGATGGCGCTTGCCGCGCAGGCCGCCGAACTCGGCAACCCGACCGAATTCGAACGGCGCCTGGCCGAAAATCCTGGCGATCACCAGGCGCGCTTCGATCTGGCCATGATCCAGAACGCCAGGGGCGAGCGCACGGCCGCCGCCGACAATCTGCTGTCGATCATCAAGGCCGACCGCGCCTGGAACGAGGATGGCGCCAAGACGCAATTGCTGCAGTTCTTCGAGGCCTGGGGCATGACCGACGAGGCGACGCTCGCCGCGCGGCGGAAACTGTCGTCGCTGCTGTTTTCCTGAGCCGGCTGCCGGTTGTTTTGTCGCATGGGCTTGTGTCGCCAAGCCTGTGCGCCAGATAGGACAGGGCGACGCGGGATTGACGCTTCCCGGCGGAAGCGATCGGAGGAATGAGGTGCAAGCGGGAAACGCGCATTACCGGCTCGCCAAGGATCTGCCGTCGGCGATCCCGATCTTTCCGCTCGAGGGCGCGCTGCTGCTGCCGGGTGGCCGCATGCCGCTCAACATCTTCGAGCCGCGCTACCTGCAGATGCTGGACCAGGCGGTCGCCGGCTCGCGCCTGATCGGCATCATCCAGCCCGCTCTCGATGGGGCCTTGCGCGAGGATGGCGAACCTGAACTTTGCAATGTCGGCTGTATCGGCCGCATCATCGCCTTTTCCGAAACCGGCGACGGGCGCTACCTGATTTCGCTGCAGGGCGTGTGCCGTTTCCGCATCGCCCATGAGCTGCCGGCCAAGACGCCGTTTCGCCAGTGCAAACCGGCGCCATTCCTGACCGATCTCGACGAGGATCAGGCGGCCGAGGAAATCGACCGGCCGGCGCTGCTCAGGGCATTCCGCGCCTATCTGCAGGCCAATGATCTGGAAGCCGACTGGGAAAGCGTCAGCCGGGCCGAAAACGCCATGCTGGTCAACGCGCTGTCGATGATGGCGCCCTACGGGCCGGCCGAGAAGCAGGCGCTGCTCGAAGCAGCGGACCTGAAAACGCGGGCCGAGACGCTGATCGCCATCACCGAGATGACGCTGGCGCGCGAGAATGAGGATTTTGGCTCGAGCCTGCAGTAGGATGAACGCAGGCCTGGAGCTGGAAAGGGGCGTGCGATGGCGGATGGGCGTGACGGCAAGAAAACCAGTGTCGACCCGAAGCTCCTGGAATTGCTGGCCTGCCCGCTGACCAAGGGGCCGCTGGCCTGGAATCCCGAGCGCGGCGAGCTTGTCTCGCGGGTCGCCAAGCTCGCCTATCCCGTGCGCGACGGCATCCCGATCATGCTGCCCTCGGAGGCGCGGACCATCTCGGCCGAGGATGTGCTGTCGCCGCCGAAGCCGGGCGGGCAGGGCTGAGGGGGGCGCTGTCCCGCCAGCGTTTGATGGGAAGGGCCAGTCCCTCGCCTACTGAAAATTGCGCCCCTTCGGCATGACCTTTTCCGCTTCTTCCGACAACATGGCGAGATCCTGTCCGACTTTCCGCAGTGCGGGCTGGCTGGAACGATCCGGATCGTTCGCCTTGGCGGCAGGGTCCGACGGATCGGCGGCCGGCGGTGCGCCCGCACTGACCTTTTCCAGCAGCACGGTCAGCCATGGCGTCAGATCCTCGATCTTCTCGGCGACGATATGCACCACACCGGATTCCGACTGCAGTTTGCCGCTGACCTTGACGAAGCGCGCGCCCATGACGATGGGCCGGAAGCGGGTGAAGGTCCGCTCCCAGAAGATGACATTGGCGACGGCCTTGTCGTCTTCAAGCGTGAGGAAGATCGCATTGCCCTTGCCGGGGCGCTGGCGCACCAGCACCAGAC
The DNA here is from genome assembly GCF_020165665.1 of Mesorhizobium sp. BH1-1-4. Taxonomy (NCBI): domain Bacteria; kingdom Pseudomonadati; phylum Pseudomonadota; class Alphaproteobacteria; order Hyphomicrobiales; family Phyllobacteriaceae; genus Mesorhizobium; species Mesorhizobium sp. BH1-1-4. The sequence goes on along the minus strand of NZ_JAIUIN010000029.1, from coordinate 11,485 downwards.
CGGCAACGGAGACCCGTCTGCCGTCGCGCACGGAGGGCAGGCTGGCATTGGGGATGACGCCGGCGCGATCGAGCCGCTCGCGCAGGAAGGCCACCGGATGCGCCTTCAGCGACAGGCCGAGCGAGCGGTAGTCGTGGATGACATGCTCGCCGAGCGGCATTTTCGGCAGCTTCGTTTCGGGCTCCAGCTCGCGCAGGCGCAGCGCCGGCTGGTCGAACAAAGGCAGCTTCTCGGCGGCACTCCTGGCGCCCAGCGCGCGGACCTCCCAGAGTGCCGCGCGGCGATCGAGGCCGATGGACCGGAAGGCGTCGGCCTGCGCCAGCTTCTCGATCTCGTCGACATCGAGGCCGGAGCGCAGCCAGACGTCCCGGACGGTTTCGAAGCCTGAACCGCGCCGCGCGACGAAAGCCGCCATGCGCTCCTTCGACAGGCCCTTGATCTGGCGGAAGCCGAGCCGCAGCGCATGGCTTGTCTCGATGACGCCGCGCATCTCGGCATGGCGCGGCAGGATGCGGCCAGGATCGAAAGGCGCTTTTTCGAGCGTGCAGTCCCAAACGGAGAAATTGACGTCGACCGCGCGGATGTCGACGCCATGGTCGCGCGCATCGCGCACCAGCTGCGCCGGCTGATAAAACCCCATCGGCTGCGAGTTCAGGATCGCGGCGCAGAAGACGTCGGGATAGAAGGTCTTGAACCAGCAGGAGGCATAGACCAGCAGCGCGAAGGACGCGGCATGGCTTTCGGGAAAGCCATATTCGCCGAACCCCTCGATCTGCTTGAAGCAGCGCTCGGCGAAGTCCTTCGTGTACCCATTTCCGACCATGCCTTTGATCATACGCTCTCGATAATTGCCGATCGTGCCGGTGCGCTTGAAGGTGGCCATGGCACGTCGCAATTCGTCAGCCTCGCCCGGTTTGAACCCTCCGGCAACGATGGCGATATTCATCGCCTGCTCCTGGAACAACGGCACGCCAAGCGTCTTGCCGAGGATCTTTTCCAGCTCCGGCTTGGGATATTCTGGTTTCTCCTTGCCTTGCCGACGGCGCAGGTAGGGGTGGACCATGTCGCCCTGAATGGGACCTGGCCGGACGATCGCCACCTCGATGACAAGGTCATAAAACTCTTCTGGCCTGAGGCGCGGAAGCATCGACATCTGGGCGCGCGATTCGATCTGGAAGACGCCAAGCGTATCGGCCCTGCAGATCATCTTGTAGACCTGCTTGTCCTCTTCCGGCAGGGTGGCCAGCACATAAGGCCGTCCATACGGGTCACGCGCCTTCGGATAATGGTCCGTGAGCAAGGTGAAGGCGCGTTGCAGGCAGGTCAGCATGCCGAGCGCCAGAATATCTACTTTCAGGATTTTCACCGAGTCGAGATCGTCCTTGTCCCATTCCACCATCTTGCGCTCATCCATCGCCGTCTTGACGATGGGCACGATCTCGTCGAGCCGGTCCCTGGTGATGACGAAACCCCCGACATGCTGGGACAGGTGACGGGGAAAACCCATGATCTCGTTGGCGCGCTCCATCACATGCCGCGACACCGGATCGCTGCGATCGAGGCCGCCGGCCCGGGCTTCCTTCTCGCCGAGTTCCGAGGTCGACCAGCCCCAGATCGAGCCGGAGAGCGACGCCCTGACATCTTCCGACAGGCCCATCGCCTTCGACACCTCGCGCAGCGCCGAGCGGCCGCGATAGCTGATGACGGCGGCGGCGAGCGCGGTGCGCTTGCCGCTGTATTTCTCGTAGATGTACTGCATCACCTCCTCACGTCGCTCATGCTCGAAGTCGACGTCGATGTCAGGCGGTTCGTTTCTCTCCTCGGAGATGAAGCGCTCGAAAAGCGAGTTAATTTTTTCCGGCCCGATTTCAGTGATGCCGATGCAGAAGCAGACCACCGAATTGGCGGCCGACCCACGGCCTTGGCAGAGAATATTCTTGCTGCGAGCAAACTTGACGATGTCATAGACGGTCAGGAAGTAGCGGGCATAGTTGAGGCGCTCGATCAGGGCGAGTTCCTCCTCGATGCGGCTAATCACGGAGGCGGGCACACCCCCCGGATAGCGGTTGAGCGCTCCCTCCCGAGCCAATCTTTCCAATTCGGCCTGCGGCCCGAGGCCCGATTCCGTCGGCTCGTCCGGATAATTGTATTGGAGGTCGCTGAGCGAGAAGCTCAGTTCTTCAGCAAAACGCAGCGTTTCCGCCAGCGCCCGCGGATGCCTGCGGAACAGGCGCGCCATTTCCAGCGGCGGCTTCAGATGGCGTTCGGCATTGGCGGTCAGCTCCAGCCCCACCTCAGCGACCGGAACATTGAGGCGGATCGCGGTCAGCACATCCTGCAAGGGGCGGCGTTCGGCGGTGTGGTAGAGCACATCGTTGGTCGCCATCAGCGGGATACCGGTGCTTTCGGCCAACGCCGCCGCCTGCTCGATCCGGAAACGGTCATGGCCGGCATAACAGGGCGAGACGGCAACCCGCAGGGCGCTGCCGAAGCGGTCCTTGAGCTGGCGTAGCAGGGCAAGACTGTCCTGCGCGCCCTGCGCCAGATCGGGCAGGACCGCCAGCGCCATCCGGTCCCCCCATTCGAGCAGGTCGTCGCGCCGGAGCAAGGTGGCGCCCTTCTCGGTCTCGTCGCGCAGATTGGCCTGGGTGAGCATGCGGCACAGATGCCCCCAGCCGGCGCGGTCCCTGGGATAGGCAAGAATGTCCGGCGTGCCGTCGCCAAAAACCAGCCGGCAGCCGGGGTGGTAGGCAAGCTTTTCGACCTTGGCCTGCTGCCAGGCGCGCACCACGCCGGCCACGCTGTTGCGGTCGGCGAGCCCGATCGCGGAAAAGCCCAGGAGCTTGGCGGCGACCACCAGCTCCTCCGGCTTGGAGGCGCCGCGCAGGAAGGAGAAATTCGACTGGATGCCGAACTCGGCATAGGGGAAGACGGTCAGCGCGTTCATGCGAAGACCCCGTGCATGAACCAGCGTGGCGGTACTTGCGGGTTGCCGTAAAGGCCTTGCCGGTAGAGCCAGTAGCGGCGGCCATCGCCATCCTCGATGCGGAAATAGTCGCGTGTCGATGCCGCCGGATCGCCTGGCGCCTCGCGCCACCATTCGGCGGCGATGCGTTCGGGCCCTTCGGCGCGGGTAACGCGGTACAGCGCGCGGCGCCAACGAAAATGCAGCGGCGGTCCCTCCGGCATTTCGGTGACCGGCACCTCGATGGGCTCGGGCGCGCGGAACAGCCGGATCGGCCGTTCCGGCGGAAAAATGGTCATCGGCGCCTGCATCCTGTCCGGCTTCTTCGGCGGCGTGGTCCGGCGCGGCGCCTCGGCGAAGGGGACGATGGCGACGGCGCGTTCGGGCAGATGGCTTTCCACGGCGACCGGCTGCAGGACCGCGCCCTCGCCGAGGCGGGCGCGGATGCGGTCGGCGAACAGAGCGATGTCGGCGCCGTCATCGGCCGCTTCACCGGTCAGATCGGTCTGCTGCGTATCGAAAGCGGCAACGGCCAGCACCGAGAGGCGCACCAGGTCGAAGCCATAGCCGGCATCGATTTGCTGCTCCAGTGCCGCCAGCCGCTCATGGAACAATTTCTTGATCAGCAAGGGTTCGCGCATGGGCCGCGAGGTGCCGAGCGCGATGCGGCTGACGGCGCCGTCGACGCGAAAGAGCAACAGCGCCAGGCTCCTTGCGCCTTCGCCGCGGCGTTCGAGATCGGTTTTCAAGGTCGTCGCCAGCATGCCGACCAGTCGTTCGATCTCCTCCGTCAGCGTGACGGGCTCGGCGAGGTGCCGTTCGACCGAAAGCGGCGCGACGGGAAGACGTGGGGAGATCGCCTCGTCGAGACGGCCAAGCGCCTGGTCGAGGCGCTGGAGCAGCAAAGCGCCGAAGCGGCGGACGAGCGGCGCGCGCGGTGCGGCCATGACGGCGCCCGCCGTGCGCAGCCCGACACTTTCCAGGCTGGTACGGATTTCCTGTGCTATGCGAAGGGCGGCCAGCGGCAAGGGGGCAAGCAAGGCTTCCTCCTCGCCCGATGCGACGATGCGGTCGCCACAAAAGCGGGCCGCCGCCCAGGCGGCTCCGGGGGTGCCGGCAAGTCCGGCGCGGACATCGAAACCCTGCTGGAGGAAGCGCGACAGGATCTCGTCCAGCATGGCGCGTTCGCCGCCGAACAGATGAGTGCAGCCGGTGACGTCGAGGAACAGGCCGTCAATGCCATCCAGCGCCACCAGCGGCGTGTAGCGGTCACACCAGTCGGCAAGGCCCTCGAGCAGGCGCCGGTCGGCCTCCGGATCGGCCTCGACGATGTCGATCGAGGGATGCATGGCGCGCGCATCGGCAATGCCCATGTCGCGCTTCAGGTGTAGCGCCTCAGCTCGCTCGTCGAGGGCCGAGATGCGTTGCGCGTTGCCCTGGCGGTGGCTGATTACCAGCGGTGGGTGAGATGGGTGATCCGACGGCCGGGAACGCCAGGATTTCCCCAGCCGCGGCCGCAGGATCCTTTCGGCCGCCAGATAGGGAAACCACAGGGACAGGATTCTCTGCCCTTCTTTCCTTGTCCCTTCTTTCTTCGAATCCGCGTTCATCGGGGTTCCACTCCAGTGTGAATTGTCCGGGCAGGGCCGTGCGGCTCTTGCCGATGCTGATGGTGAAGGCGGGGCGGCCGATCGAACCGGCGAGCGGTCCGGCGACCGTTTCGCGCGGCACGGCCGGCGCCGACGCGGCGATCAGACGGACAGGCGCCGCCGTCGGTTCCGGCCCGGCCGCCTGCCGCATCAGGACCACCGGTCGGCCGGCGCCCTGCGCCCGCGCATGCAGGCGGCGTGTCGCGGTCAGGTCCAGCCGCTGCGGATTGCCGCGGATTTCCAGGATGACGGCGGCAAGCGCGGTCATGCGGGCCGCCTCCTCGGCGACCCACAGCGCATCGATAAGCCTTGGCGCCTCGGAAAACAGCAATTGCCCGGGCTCGATGCCGAAGGTGGCATGCAGCCCCCTGGCGTAGGGAAAGCCGGCCTCGTGGAAAATTTCCGATGTCCCGATCCACAGGATGGGCAACCCTTGCGCCTGGTTGAGCATCAGGCTGACGAGCGACAAAGCGAAGCCGGCCACGGCTCCCGCATCGCGGGTTTCCAGCCCATGGATTTCGGTCAGCGCGGCTTTCGGCAGGCCGCCGCCGAGCGCGGCATCGAGCCGCTCGACGCCGATGGGCAGGAAAGCATCCGGCAAGGCGGCGGCAAGACCGCGCCGGACGATCGTCAGATCGCCGCCGGGGCCAGCGCCGGCGTCGGCATCAAGGGTCGCCGGCGCCGACGCCTGCAGGCGCTCGGGCAGCGTTCCCTCGATTTTCGCGATCTGGCGGCGCAGGGCAAAAACAGTCTCCCGCGCCACGGCTGATATCGCCATGACGGTCAGCTTCCACTCACAATTGTTCCTGTTATGTTCACATAGATTCCAGAGGCGCCTGGAAGAGTCAAGCAGAGTCATAAGGAATTTATTCCTGCCGCTGCGCAACGCCGACGTATAGGGGATATTTGCCTCGACCGGTGCGAACGCCTATATGCCGGGATCAAAGGACAAAGCATGGCCCGCATCTACAAGACCCGCACATGGCATGGCGAACTCGCGCCCTCGATGGAAGAGTTGGAGTTCCTGGCCCTGGAGGCCTACGCCCATCTGCCGGAGGATTTTCGCCAGCTGACCGGCGAGATCGTCATCCAGATCGCCGAATTCCCGACCGACGAGATCATGGACGATCTGTCGCTGGAAACGCCGTTCGACCTGCTCGGCCTGTTCGAGGGGCGCGGCATCGCCGAACGCTGGAACCCGCAGACCGGCGAAGGCCCGAACCGCATCACGCTCTACCGCCGTGCCATGCTCGACTACTGGGCCGAAAACGAGGAGACGCTGGGCGACATCGTCACCCACGTGCTGATCCACGAGATCGGCCACCATTTCGGCCTGTCGGACGATGACATGGAGAAGATCGAAGAGGCTGCGGAGTAGCCTCGGGTTTTCGTCATCTCAGGGGCCTACGCCGCTCCCTGCTTCCCCTTGGAATGACGAAAGAAGGAGGCGCCTAACCCGGCGCCGCCAATGCCTTCTCGATCCGAGGCAGCAGCAGCGTCCGCGCCGACTCCGCCGTCAGCGGCCCGACATGCTTGTAGGCTATCTTGCCATCCTTGCCGATGAGGAAGGTCTCCGGCACGCCATAGACGCCCCAGTCGATCGCCGTGCGGCCGGCTTCGTCAACGCCGATCGCCTGGAACGGATTGCCGAGATCGCCGAGGAACCGGCGGGCATTTTCCGGCCGGTCCTTGTAATTCAGCGCCGCCATCGTGAACCGCTTGTCCTGCGCCAGCCCCAGAAGCACCGGGTGCTCTTCCCGGCATGGCGCGCACCACGACGCAAAGACATTGACCAGCGTGACCTTGCCGGCGAAGGCGTTCGAGTCGAGTCCGGGCAGGTTCGACCCCTCCAGCGCCGGCAGGCTCGTCCGTGGCGCCGGCAGGCCGATGAGCGCCGAGGGCACTTCCGAGACATCGCGTCCCGACAAGAGCTGCGACAGGAACAGTCCGGCCAGGCCGAGGAAGACCAGCAGCGGCAAAAACACGAACAGGCGGCGACGCGTCGGCGTCGGCGTTTCGATTTCGCTGCTCACGGCTTTCCCGCCTTGGTCTTGTCGGAACGGCGGCGCACGCCGGCCGCCTCGAGCTCGGCGAGTTCGCGCTTGCGTGCCCGCTGGTCGATGAGAATCCAGCCGATCAGTCCGGCCAGCACGATTGCCGTGATGGCATAGGCGGCGGTGACGTAGAGTGCGTGCGGGCTCATGCCGGCCGCCTTCCTGGCCTGCCGCCCGCCAACCCGGTCCGTTCGCTGCGCTTGCTCATGCCTTCCCTTAACCTCGCGCCACGGGCCGCGCAATCGGCCGCCGCGCCGCAGCCTCCGCCGCTCGTGGCCGCCTCAATCCGTCCCATGGCGCAGCGCCAGCGCCGCCGCGGTCGGCCCCAGCACGCCAAGAAACATGGTCAGCGCGGCAAGAATGAGGAAAGGCTGCAGGAACGGATCGGGATTGGCCGTCGCGCCATAGCTCGCCGAGACGCCGAAGATCAGCACCGGGATGGTCAGCGGCAGCACCAGCACCGAGATCAGGAGACCGCCACGCGGCAGCGCCACCGCCACCGCCGCGCCCACGGCGCCGATGAAGGTGATGGCCGGCGTGCCCACCAGAAGCGTCAGCGCCGTGGCGCCGATGGCGAGCGGCTCCATATTCATGAACAGGCCGAGCAGGGGAGCGGCGATCACCAGCGGCAGGACGCTGCCCGCCCAATGCGCGACGCATTTCACCAGCACCGTCAGCGCCAGCATGTGGCGGTCGTGGCCGAGCACCAAGAGGTCGAGCGAGCCATCCTCGCGGTCGGCCTGGAACAGCCGGTCGAGCCCGAGCAGGCAGGCAAGCAGCGCGCCGATCCACAGGATCGCCGGACCGATGCGGGCAAGCAGCTTGAGGTCCGGGCCGACGCCGAACGGAATGGTGGCGATGACGGCGAGGAAGAAGATGACCCCGGTCAGCGCGCCGCCGCCGGCGCGGATATTGAGGCGGATGTCGCGGGCGAAGAGGCTTAGCATGATTTGAGATGCCTGCGCCCAGGCCCCCCCCTCTGGCCTGCCGGCCATCTCCCCCGCAAGGGGGGAGATTGGATGTCATCTCGGCTTTCGCCAATCACAACAGGTGAAAGATTGGCGTAACGTTGAAGCTGCCAATCTCCCCCCTTGAGGGGGAGATGCCCGGCAGGGCAGAGGGGGGCGCCTCGCACTGTCATCAACCCGTTTCCCCCATTCTCAACTCTGTCCCCTCCAATCCCAGCGGCAGGTGCGTCGCCGCCACGATCATTCCGCCTTCCGCGCAATACCCGCGCATCAACCCCGCGAACCGCCCCTCCGAAGCCTTGTCCAGACCTGCCGTCGGCTCATCCAGCAGCCACAGCGGCCTATGGCTGACCAGGAGCTTGGCGATCGCCGCGCGGCGCCTTTGCCCGGTCGAGAGATAGCCGAACGGCAGATGGCCGATGCCGCCCAGTCCGACCGTTTCCAGCGCCTCCTCGACATCGAGCCGGCCTTCGCCTTGAAACGCCCGCCAGAAGCGCAAATTCTCCGCCACGCTCAGCGCCGTCTTCATTGCGTTCTGGTGGCCGAGATAGTGGCAGGCAGAGGCGATCGAGGGAAATTCGTCGCCGCCGCCCTCGAGCAGCAGCCGGCCTTGCATCTTCGGCAACAGGCCGGCGACCACCCTGAGCAAGGTCGATTTGCCCGAACCGTTCGGCCCGGTCACGACCAGCGCCTGCCCGGCCTCCAACGCAAACCCGATGCCGGAAAACACCGGCTCGCCGCCGCGCTCGCCGCCCAGATTTTCGGCGATCAGCCGCATCCCTTGCCTGTCCCTCGAACGAAGCGGCACGGTCGCTGCCGCATCGCACAAATTTGCTTTGCAACTGTCTAGAACTATTCCAGAAAATTCTCTATATGCGGGTCATCCGTGCCAGCGGTCGGCACGGGAACAGAATTAGCGCCGAACCAGCGCACGCGCCGCCTTGAACGGCTCGGGTTGCTTGGGAGCGGACAGCGGAAATGGCCGTACCCGCACCTTTGCGCGTGATTGCATGCCATCGGCGTCCGTTCCCTTTCAGGCTGAACAGACAAGGATCGCACGTGTCAAAATCCCTCGACAATTTCAATTGCCGCCGCACGCTGAAAGCGGGCGACGCCGAGTATGTCTATTTCGACCTCGTCGAGGCCGAGAAGAACGGCCTCACCGGCATTGCCCAGCTGCCCTATTCGATGAAGGTGCTGCTGGAAAACCTGCTGCGCAACGAGGATGGCCGCTCCGTCACCAAGGAGAGCATCCAGGCGGTGGCCGGCTGGCTGACCGACAAGGGCACCGCCGGCGTCGAGATCGCCTATCGCCCGGCCCGCGTCCTGATGCAGGATTTCACCGGCGTTCCGGCCGTGGTCGACCTTGCCGCCATGCGCGACGCCATGGCCTCGCTCGGCGGCGACCCGCAGAAGATCAACCCGCTGGTGCCGGTCGACCTCGTCATCGACCATTCCGTCATCGTCGACGAGTTCGGCACGCCGATGGCGTTCGCCCGCAATGTCGAACTCGAATATGAGCGCAACGAAGAGCGCTACAAGTTCCTGAAATGGGGCCAGCAGGCGTTCCGCAACTTCCGCGTCGTGCCGCCCGGCACAGGCATCTGCCACCAGGTCAACCTCGAATATCTCGGCCAGGTGGTGTGGACCAACACCGAGGACGGCGAAACGACGGCCTATCCCGACACCTGCGTCGGCACCGATTCGCACACCACCATGATCAACGGCCTTGGCGTGCTCGGCTGGGGCGTCGGCGGCATCGAGGCCGAGGCGGCCATGCTCGGCCAGCCGGTCTCCATGCTGCTGCCCGAAGTCATCGGCTTCCGCCTCACCGGCAAGCTCAAGGAGGGCGTCACCGCCACCGACCTCGTGCTCACCGTCACCCAGATGCTGCGCAAGAAGGGCGTCGTCGGCAAATTCGTCGAGTTCTTCGGCCCTGGCCTCTCCAACATGACGCTGGCCGACCGCGCCACCATCGGCAACATGGCGCCCGAATACGGCGCCACCTGCGGCTTCTTCCCGGTCGATTCGGAAACCATTCGCTACCTCACAATGTCGGGCCGCGAGGAAAGCCGTATCGCCCTGGTCGAAGCCTATGCCAAGGCGCAAGGCATGTGGCGCGAGGCGGGCTCCACCGACCCGGTCTTCACCGACCTGCTCGAACTGGAACTCGACAGCGTCGTACCGTCGATGGCCGGCCCCAAGCGTCCGGAAGGCCGTGTCGCGCTCGAAGGCATTCCGGCCGGCTTCGCCAAGGCGATGGACACCGAGTACAAGAAGGCTGCGGAAATCTCCAAGCGCTACGCCGTCGAAGGCACCGACCATGATCTCGGCCATGGCGACGTCGTCATCGCCGCCATCACGTCCTGCACCAACACCTCGAATCCATCGGTGCTGATCGGCGCCGGGCTGCTTGCCCGCAACGCCAACCGCCTCGGTTTGAAGCAGAAGCCGTGGGTGAAAACCTCGCTGGCCCCCGGCAGCCAGGTGGTGGCCGAATATCTGGAGAAGTCGGGCCTGCAGAAGGAACTCGACCAGATCGGCTTCAACCTGGTCGGCTTCGGCTGCACCACCTGTATCGGCAATTCCGGCCCGCTGCCGGCGCCGATCTCCAAGACCATCAACGACAAGGGTTTGATCGCCGCCGCGGTGCTCTCCGGCAACCGCAACTTCGAAGGCCGCGTCTCGCCCGACGTTCAGGCGAACTACCTGGCCTCGCCGCCGCTGGTCGTCGCCCATGCCTTGGCCGGCACGGTGACCAAGGACCTGACCACGGAGCCGCTCGGCGACGACAAGAACGGCAACCCGGTCTATCTCAAGGATATCTGGCCAAGCTCGGCCGAGATCCAGGAGTTCATCGAGAAGAACGTCACCCGCGAGCTGTTCGCCCGCAAATATGCCGACGTCTTCAAGGGCGACGAGTACTGGCAGAACGTCAAGGCGCCGGAAGGCCAGACCTATGCCTGGGACAACAATTCGACCTATGTGCAGAACCCGCCCTACTTCGCCGGCATGACCACGGGTTTCGGCAAGATCGGCGACATCAAGGGCGCCCGCGTGCTGGGCCTGTTCGGCGACAAGATCACCACTGACCACATCTCGCCGGCCGGTTCGATCAAGGCGGCGTCGCCGGCCGGCAAATACCTCACCGACCATGGCGTCGGCGTTGCCGACTTCAACCAGTACGGCACGCGGCGTGGCAACCATGAGGTGATGATGCGCGGCACCTTCGCCAACATCCGCATCCGCAACCACATGCTGGGCGAGAATGGCCGCGAAGGCGGCTACACCATCCACTATCCCACGAAGGAAGAGGAATCGATCTACGACGCGGCGATGGAATACAAGAAGGAAGGCGTGCCGCTGGTCATCTTCGCCGGCGTCGAATACGGCAACGGCTCGTCGCGCGACTGGGCGGCCAAGGGCACCAACCTCTTGGGTGTCCGCGCCGTCATCGCCCAGTCCTTCGAGCGCATCCACCGCTCGAACCTGGTCGGCATGGGCGTCATCCCCTTCGTCTTCGAGGAAGGCACCTCATGGGCTTCGCTCAACCTCAAGGGCGACGAGCTGGTCGAGATCGACGGCCTGGACGCGATCAAGCCGCGCCAGACGATGACCGCCAAGATCACCTATGGCGACGGCACGGTGAAGAACGTGCCGATCATCTGCCGCATCGATACGCTGGATGAGCTCGACTACTTCAAGAACGGCGGCATCTTGCAATACGTGCTGCGCGATCTGGCTGCGTAGAAAGTAGGTAGGGAGTAAGGGAATAGGGGAGTAGGGGAGTAGGAATAGGGCGGGAACGGGTAAACTTTCCCCTACTCCCCTACTCCCCTACTCCCCTAC
>NZ_JAIUIN010000028.1:32500-69491 GCF_020165665.1 Mesorhizobium sp. BH1-1-4 | reverse complement strand
CGAACCCATCATAAGGGGAGAAACTGTTACCTATGTATCCGGTTCAAACTGTTACCCATCTATCGGCTGGACACCGGTAGGACAATGAAGGGCGGCGCCAACCGCATGCAGGGCGGCGCGAGTTTTGCTTCGTGCCGACTGAGTCGTCAGTCGCGAGAAAGCGCGCCACGGAAGGCAACGGCGGCGAGGATCAGGCTGGCGATGGCGTTCCAGCCGGCCAGCGACAGGCCGAGAATGCGCAAGGCGGCCTTGTCGCAGGACGGCGGCACGAATTTGTCGAGCGCGTCGAGCACGCCCTTGCCGCCGGTGTCGACCGGTCCGGCGCCCGCCGTGCAGTCGGTCGGGCCGGCCCACCACTGCCATTCGACGCCGGAGTGATAGACGCCGAGATAGAGGCCGTAGAGCATCAGGAGGCCGCCGATGGCCAGCAGGCCGCGCGTGAGCCATGCGGGTGCACGCAACATCGATGCGATCACCGCCAGCAGCATCAAGGGTACGCCGATGTAATATGGCGTGCGCTGTTCCAGGCAGAGGTGGCAGGGGATGTAGCCGCCAATGTACTGGAAGGCGAGCGCGGATCCGACCGTCGCAGCCATGGCGACGGCGAGAAAGAGCGCTGCGCGCGTCCGCGGATTTCCGGTGCCGGCGGTCATGGTCGATGTCATCTCGGGAATCCGTTTGGTTGCGCTGCTATCCGTGGGCGTATCTGACGAGGATATAGAGCAAAATGAGGGCAACGGCGCCGGCGCCGACGATCAACCCCAAACGCTTTTCGATGAATTCCTTGATCGATTCGCCATAGCGGCGCAGCAACCAGGCCAGCAGCAGGAAACGGGCGCCGCGCGCGACGATCGCCAGCCCGATGAACAGCAGCAGATTGACGCCGATGACGCCCGACAAGATGGTCACCACCTTGATCGGCGGCAAATGGGCGGCACCGGATGTGATCAGCATCAGGATGATGAAGCCGATACCGGACGAGGTGCGCAACTGTTCGAACTCGTCATACTTGCCGTAGAATTCGAGAATCGGCCGTGCGACAGCCTCATAGGCGTAATGGCCGATGAACCAGCCGGCGACGCCGCCCAGCACCGAAGCGACGGTGGCGATCAGCGCGTAGCGGTAGGCGCGATCCGGCCGCGACAGCGCCATCGGCAGATAGAGCACGTCGGCCGGCACCAGGAACACCGAGCTTTCGACGAAGGCGATCAAAGCCAGCCACCACTCGGCCGACTTTCGCGCCGCCAGCGACAAGGTCCAGTCGTACAATCCGCGAAGCATCGGCTCTCCTAGTGCATGTGGCCCAAAACCGCGCGGCCGCGCTGGACAAAGGCATGGATCAAACAAGGACGCAAAGCGCGCCGCGTCCACGTCTCCAGACGCGCCGCGCTTTGATGCGCCGCCTGTCTAGAAAGATTTTCCGCGCTGCACAATGGCAGCCCCGTCGCGAAATCGAAAGGCGAAGATTGGTCGCATCCGGACGATCGCGAGAATTGGCCGTTGACGAACAGGCCTCCGACCGTATAGTCCGCGCCCATCCAGGCCGCCCGGCCTGAGCCCCTATGGCGGAATTGGTAGACGCGCTCGACTCAAAATCGAGTTCCGCAAGGAGTGCTGGTTCGATCCCGGCTAGGGGCACCATTCCATGCTTCACCATCGCTTGCTCGCGGATCGTCCAGGCGAGCTCGGTGAGGCCATGGCTGTCTGATGACAATGGGGATGTCCGTCAGGTGACAGCAGGCGGGCCGGCTCTCGTGCTCCCCACTCATCAAGGACGCGGATTTCATGGCGCTCCATGCAGCCGGACAATTCAGAACGCAGGCTGATCGAATGTGGCCGGGCGCTGCGGCCGATCCTTACCGCCGCCGCAGCAAACTCTTCATCCGGTTGCGCAGCAGGCGCGCCATGTTGCGGGTTTCGCGATAGAGATGCAGCTGGGAGGCGGCTTGGCGGGCGAGGCGGTCGGCATCCCGGGTCAGCCCGATCACCAGCGTGCCGACCGGCTTGCGCTCGCTCCATAGCCGGCTCATCACCGGATGGTCGGGCACGGCGCAGGAATCGGTCATCATGATGTTGGGGTCGTCGAGATGCTGCCTGGTGACCTCGATCATCAGCAGCGTGCCGGGCGAATAGGCGGCCAGCGTCTCGTCATAGGCCGTCTTCCAGGTGTAGGCGACGCCGGCTTCGACGAAGACGATCAGGCAAGCGATGGTGCGCCCGCCCAGTGTCAGCGAATGGATGCGGCACATGTCCTGTTCGGCCAGCCGATGCACGGCCTCGCGGGCAAAGGCGGCGCGGAAGCGGTCGATGGCCATGGCGGTGCGCTCGCGGCCTTTCCAGCCGGATGCTTCCAGCGTCAGGAAGCTCTCGATGGCGTGGCGGATTTCCTCGGGGCCGCGTGCCACGACATGCTCGAGCTTGCCGAGGTCGCCAAGGCGCCGCTTCAGGCGGCGGAACTCGCGATAATGGTGGGCGCGCAGCGAAGCTTTCAGATAATCGTCGCCGTCGAGTTCGCTCTCCAGCACGGGCCGCGAGGTCTGGCCCGTGGTGACCAGCGTCAAGCCGCGCGTCTCGGCCACGGTGCCGACCAGGCTCGCCACCGGGCCGTCGAGCCTGATGTCGGGCAGGACCAGGACTTTCGGCAGCTTGAGATGCGGCCGCGACAGCATCGAGAAGAAATCCTCGACCACGCCGACCGGATCGTCGCGATCGATCAGCGGCGTGCCGAGCGGACCGAACGGGCTCGACCATGTGCGCATGACCGGCACACCGAGCGGCACCACGGGCCGTTCCACCGAGATCGGCACCAGCAGGCGCAGCCGGTTGCGGTATTCATCGCCGTCGCGGATCACGGCAAGACGCACCTCGCGGTCTTCCAGCCGGGGCATGGCCGGCGCCAGGAAACGCGGGTTGAAGAAGACGTTCGGCTCGATCGTGCGGGCGCAGAGATAGTCCAGTTCCTCGACCAGGTCGAAGCCGGCCGATGCCGGGTAGATGGCGAGTTTGCGCTCGGGCCGGTTGTTGGCGAGAATCTCGATATGGGCGGGGTCGGCGTCGCGCGCCAGGCCGGCAAGGCCGGACACCATGGCGCCGGCGGGACCGCCGCTGGTTTCCTCGAGCAGGGGGATGGCGGCCATCAGGCGGTTCCTTTGACGGGCACGAAGATCGCCATGACGATGCCGAGCTTGCGCCAGACCGTGAAGGACAGGGCGCTCGCCTCGAAGATCATGGCGAAGGCGGTGGCCATGGCCGCGCCCCACAGGCCGAAAAGCGGGATCAGCACAACGTTGAGCCCGATGTTGAAGGCCAGTGTCATGGCATAGACGGCGGCGCAGACATTCTGGTTGCCGCTCATGGTGAGCAGGCTTTCGCAGGGCCCGACGGCGGCGCGCGCCACGACGCCGAAGACGAGCAGGAACAGAAGCGGATAGCCCGACGTGAATTCCGGGCCGAACAGCACCAGCATCGGTCTTCCCAGCGCCAGCACCAGGAACGCCATCAAGAGCGAGGGCCAGAAGGTCCATGACACCGTCTCGCGGGCGAAGGCGGCGAGCTTTTCCGGCTCGCCATGGGTGAACTGCGCGTAGCGCTGGGCGACGCCGGCCTTGACCGCGAAATAGACGAAATGCACCAGCGCCAGCGTCTTGACCGTGGCGAAATAGACGGCGACGTCGTTGGGATCCATATAGGCGCCGACCATCAGCACATCGGCATTGGTGAGCAGGAAGAAGAAGCTTTCGACCAGGAAGATCGGCAGCGAGACGACGAACCATTGCGCGAAATGCACTTTCATCGGGCCGGTCGGGATCTGCCTGTCCATGCGCTGGGTGACGCCGATCAACTGAGACAGCGTGGTGACGTAGGTGGCCGCGATCGAGGCGAAGATCGCCGTCCGCGCATCGGGGGCGTACCCCGCCCAGAGCATCAGCGCCATGAACAGCAGGATCAGCACCGGCCGGATCAGGTAGGTTGGCGACAGCGCGAACAATGCCCATGAATTGGCGCGCGCCAGTCCTTGCAGCAAGTCCGACAGCGCGATCATCGGCAGGCAGATGACGCCGAGGATGAACGGTATCACGTAGTAGTTCTCGATCCAGGGCGCGGCCAGCCAGACGCCGAGGGCGCCGAGGGCGGCGATGAGCGTCGAAGCGATCAGCACGAACAGCCGGCTGGCCACGACGATGCCGCGCAATTCGTCCATCAGGCCGCGCTCGCGGTATTCGGGAATGAAGCGGATGACCGATGTGTGGAAGCCGAGGCAGGCGAGGTTGCCGACGATGACCATCGTCACCCAGACCAGCACGAAGATGCCATACTCGAACGAGCCCATCCAGCGCGCCATCAGCACCTGGCTGATGAAGGCGATGACGGCGCTGACGATGCGGATGGAGAAGGCGATGACCGACATGCGGCCGGCCTCGCCGCGCTCGTCGGCGGTGAACAGCACGGCGTCGATGCGGTCAAGCAGCGGCCCCACGCGCAGCGCCAAACGCTGCGGCAAGAACCGCCCAGCAGTCGTGGCCGCGGAAAAGCGCACCCCGATTTCTCTCCGTTTTCCGCCTCTTTTCACGCTTTGGTGTAGCGAAGACACCTTAAGAAAGCGTGGGTGGGGGCGCTTCCTTCTCCCCCGTCACTATACGGGGAGAAGGTGCCGGCAGGCGGATGAGGGGCAGCGCCGGCTTTCGGAGATTTTTGCGTGGATGGGGAAAGAGGAAGAAAAGCTATCCGCAAAACGAATCGGCTCGCCGGGAGCGGGCGAGGTTTTGGTCGCAGACAAACGCCAATCGCCACCGTTGGCGCCGCCCCTCATCCGCCCTTCGGGCACCTTCTCCCCGTGGAACAGGGAGAGGGGAAGACCGAGCCCTTACGCGAACGTGCCGTGGCAGTGCTTGTATTTCTTGCCGGAGCCGCAGGGGCAGGCTTCGTTGCGGCCGACCTTGCCCCAGGTGGCGGGGTTGTTGGGGTCGCGGTCCTCGGGGGCGACGATGGCGTTGCTTTCCTGGCGCACCAGGAGGGCCGTTTCGCCGCCTTCGAAATCATTCTCGCCGGTGGTGCCATCAATATGCGTGCCGAACATGTCGGGGGCTTCCGGCGGCGGCGCTTCGGCGGCCTGGCGGACCAGTTCGACGCGCATCAACTGCGCGGTGACGGCCTGGCGCAGGTTGCCGAGCATCGCCTGGAACAGTTCGAACGCCTCGCCCTTGTACTCCTGCAGCGGATCGCGCTGGGCGTAGCCGCGGAAGCCGACGACCGAACGCAGATGGTCGAGATTGACGATGTGCTCGCGCCACAGATGGTCGAGCGTCTGCAGCACCACCGAGCGCTCGACATAGGTCATCACCTCGGGGCCGAAACGGTCGGCGCGTTCCTTGGCGGCGGCTTCGGCGGCTTGAGAGATACGCTCGCGGATGTCGTCCTCGGCGATGCCTTCTTCCTTCACCCACTCCTCGACCGGCAGGTCGAGATTGAGGAACTCGGCGACCTCGGCCTTGAGGCCGGCGACATCCCATTGTTCGGCATAGGCGTTTTCGGGAATGGCCTTGGCGACGATCTCGTCGATGACGCCTTCGCGCATCTCGCCGATGGTTTCCGACAGGCCTTCGCCGTCCATCAGTTCGATGCGCTGCTCGAACACCACCTTGCGCTGGTCGTTGGAGACGTCGTCATACTTCAACAGGTTCTTGCGGATGTCGAAATTGCGCGCCTCGACCTTCTTCTGCGCCTTTTCCAGCGCCTTGTTGATCCAGGGATGGATGATGGCCTCGTCTTCCTTGAGGCCGAGCTTCTGCAGCATGCCGTCCATGCGCTCGGAGCCGAAGATGCGCATCAGATCGTCCTGCAGCGACAGGAAGAATTTCGAGCGGCCGGGGTCGCCCTGGCGGCCGGAACGACCTCTGAGCTGATTGTCGATGCGGCGTGACTCGTGGCGCTCGGTGGCGAGCACGTAGAGGCCGCCAGCGGCCAGCGCCTTTTCCTTCAGGCGCTCGATGTCGGCATGGATTTCCTTTTCGCGCGCCTCGCGCTCGGGTCCGGCCGGCATGTCGCCCAGCTCGTCCTCGATGCGCATCTCGGCATTGCCGCCGAGCTTGATGTCGGTGCCGCGGCCGGCCATGTTGGTGGCGATGGTGATGGCGCCGGGCTTGCCGGCCTGGGCGACGATGGCCGCCTCGCGCTCGTGGTGGCGGGCGTTCAGCACCTCGAAATCCGTGAAGCCTTCCTTGCGCAGGCGCTCGGCCAGCTGCTCGGACTTCTCGATCGAGGTCGTGCCCACCAGCGTCGGCTGGCCCTTGGCGCTGGCTTCGCGGATCTCCCTGACGATCGCCTTGTACTTCTCCTCGACCGTCCGGTAGACCTCGTCGTCCTCGTCCTTGCGGATGACCGGCAGGTTGGTCGGGATCTCGGTGACTTCGAGGCCGTAGATGTTGCCGAATTCCTCGGCCTCGGTCAGCGCCGTGCCGGTCATGCCGGAAAGCTTCTTGTAGAGGCGGAAGTAGTTCTGGAAGGTGACGGAAGCCAGCGTCTGGTTCTCCGGCTGGATCGCCACGTGCTCCTTGGCTTCGAGCGCCTGGTGCAGGCCTTCCGAATAGCGGCGGCCAGGCATCATGCGGCCGGTGAACTCGTCGATGATGACGATCTCGCCGTTGCGCACGATGTAGTCCTTGTCGCGCTGGAACAGCCGGTGCGCCTTCAGCGCGTTGTTGACGTGATGGACGATGGCGACGTTCTCGACGTCGTAGAGCGACTCGCCCTTGAGCAGGCCGGCCGCTCGCAACATGTTCTCGAGCTTCTCGGTGCCTTCCTCGGTGAAGATCGAGGTCTTCTGCTTCTCGTCGATCTCATAATCCTGCGGCTGCAGCTGGATGATGAAGGTGTCGATGGTGTTGTACATTTCCGAACGGTCCTCGAGCGGACCGGAAATGATCAGCGGCGTGCGCGCCTCGTCGACCAGGATGGAATCGACCTCGTCGACGATCGCGTAGTTGTGGCCGCGCTGCACCATCTGGGCGCGCTCATACTTCATGTTGTCGCGCAGATAGTCGAAGCCGAGTTCGTTGTTGGTGGCGTAGGTGACGTCGGAAGCATAGGCGACGCGGCGCTCCTCGTCCGACAGGCCGTGGACGATGACGCCGACCGACAGGCCGAGGAATTTATAGACGCGGCCCATCCATTCGGAGTCGCGGGTGGCGAGGTAATCGTTGACGGTGACGACATGGACGCCGTTGCCAGCAAGCGCGTTGAGATAGACCGGCAGCGTCGCGACCAGGGTCTTGCCCTCGCCGGTGCGCATCTCGGCGATGCCGCCATTGTGCAGCACCATGCCGCCGATCAGCTGGACATCGAACGGGCGCATGCCGAGCACGCGGCGCGCGGCCTCGCGGGCGGTCGCGAAGGCCGGGATCAGCAGATCGTCAAGGCTGGCGCCGTTGGCGATGTCCTGGCGGAATTTTTCCGTGCGCCCGGCAAGCTCGGCGTCGGAGAGCGCCCGCATCTCGCTTTCCATGGCGTTGATCGCCTCGACACGGGGGCGGGTCGATTTGACCCGACGGTCGTTGGAGGAACCGAAAACCTTACGGGCGAGACCGCCGAGACTGACCATCCAATGGTCCTTTCGATAGAATTCTCAATCTTGAGACGAGTGCCGGCCGGCCCCATCACATCCACGTGAACGCACCGCCTGAATGCGGGCAAACACAAAAAGCGCCCGGAAAACGGTTCTGGACGCCAAGTCGATGGACAGATAAGAGGGGGCTCAACTGATGTCAACGCCGCGCTGGCTCTGCCGGTCGCGCCAAATTCCGCCACAATCTGGCTGATCTGGAAGCCACCCTCCTTACAATCCCTCACCGGAGTCATCCTTATGTCCTTGTTGTTCAGCCGTGCGTCGCTTGCCAGCCTTGGCCTGGCCCTCGGCCTGTCGGCTCTTTGCCTGTCGCCTGTCATGGCGCAGGAGACCGCTCCCGCCGCGGCCGCCCCGGCGGATGCGGCCGCACCGGCCGCCGCACCGGTCGACCCGAATACAGTGATCGCCACCGTCAACGGCCAGCCCTTGACCGAGGCCGATCTGGTGCTTGCCGAAGGCGAGCTTTCGCAGCAGTTCGCGCAATTGCCGCCCGAGCAGCGCCGCGCCGCCGCGCTCTCGGCGGCGATCGAGATCCGCGTCATGGCTGGCAAGGCCGTCACCGACGGTCTCGACAAGGATCCCGACTTCCAGCGCCGCATGGCCTTCCTGCAGCAGCGCGCGCTGCATGGCGAGATGGTCGAGAAGGGTGTCGTCGACAAGGTCACCGACGCGGAGGTTCGCGCCCGCTACGACCAGGAAATCGCCAACACGCCGCCGGTCAACGAGGTGCATGCCCGTCACATCCTCGTGAAGACGAAGGAAGAGGCCGAGGCTATCATCAAGCAGCTCGATGGCGGTGCCGACTTCCAGAAGCTCGCCAACGAGCACACCAGCGATCCGTCGGGCAAGTCCAATGGCGGCGATCTCGGCTGGTTCGGACCTGGCCAGATGGTGCCGGAGTTCGACAAGGCGGCGTTCGCGCTCGATGTCGGCAAGTACACCGAGCAGCCGGTGCAGTCCCAGTTCGGCTGGCACGTCATCAAGCTCGAGGACAAGCGCGCCAAGCAGCCGCCGGCCTTCGACGACGTCAAGGACCAGGCCAAGCAGGCTGTCATCCGCGACAAATATTTCGCGCTGGTCAAGTCGCTGCGCGCCGACGCCAAGGTCGAGATCCCCGATGCCAAGCTGAAGCAGGCAGTGGATACGCTCGAAAGCGCCAAGTAAGCCGGCCGGAATTTTATAAAAAGGGCGCGGCAGCCAAGGTTGCCGCGCCCTTTTTGTTGGCCTTTGCCGGCAGGTCTCTACGCGCCGGGCGCAGCTATGCCTTGCAGGATGTATCGGACCATCTTGCGGATCGTCGCCTCGGGCTCGTCGAGCCGGTTGGTCAGGAGATGCCGCCAGGCGTAGGACGCCAGGAGGTCGGCGACGATGACCGGATCGATATCCCCAGCGATCTCGCCCCTTGCCTTGGCGCGCTCGACAATTTGCCCGGTATGGGCGCGGCGTCCGCTGGCATATCCGGCAAGGGCCGCGGCCGCGGTTTCATCCGACTGCGCCTCGGCGATCAGCGACTTGAAGACGCTGCCCGACGATGTCTCGCGCCAGTGCGAGAACAGGTTCATCAGGAAGCCGACGAGATCCTCTTCCAGTTGTCCCGTGTCGGGAACGTCGACGCGCTTCTGGCGCTGGTAGACCTCCAGCAGCAAGGCCGCCTTGCTCGGCCACCAGCGATAAATGGTCGGTTTGCCGGCGCGTGCCCGCCGCGCCACCGCCTCGATCGAGAAGCCGGCATAGCCGGCCTCGACAAGTACCGCCTCGGCGGCCTCCAGAATGGCCTCCGCACTGTCGGGATTGCGCCGCGCACCGATCGATCTGCGCGCCGTATCCGTCGTCTCGGCCATTCCTGCCGCCCTCGTTTCAATTCGCCGGCAATGATAAGGGATCCGGCGATGAAACGAAACGATCCGTTTTTGCGCAAGCGCGACGCCATGGTCGGCAAGATCACATCGCTTGCGATGTTTCCGATACGATACGCCATCCCTTGTCGGTCTTGATCAGCTCCAGCGTCACACGCGCCTTGCCGGCCACACGCGCCGACTTGTTCTTCGGCACATAGTCGTAGCTCATGGCAAAGACGGCTTGCGCGCTGCCCTCGCCGTGCGGTGTCACCTCCAGGCTGCCGGGCTCGAGGCCAAGCGACCAGGAGGCCCATTGCGCGAACCAGTCGCTCTTCACCTTGACCAATGTCTCGATGTCATAGGGCGTGCCGAAGATGGTGGCGGATGCACCGTAAAGCCGATTGACGGCTGCGCGCATGTCCTTGGCGTCGGGCTCCAGGTAGTCGTCGCGCAGAAACTTCTCGATCGAAGCCTTGTCGTCGCCGACCGAGCGCTCCAGCGCCGCCACCTGCGTGGAAAGCGCCGGCGCGACCGCCGGCTCCGGCGCCTTCGCCGGTCCCGTGCCCGGTACGAATTCGAAGCGTTCGAGCAGCGAGCCCTGCTCCCAGGGGCGCTGGCCTTCGCGGGTCTGCGAAACGACGTCGCGGCGCACCGCGATCATCATGTCGTTGATGCTCTGGCCGGGCTCGGCAATGTGGCGCAACAGGGCGGCGGCAAAGGGCGAGTTGCGCCCGGTTCCGTCCATGGCGACAGCACCTGGAGCGGTCGAGAAAGCGATGAAGGAGCCGCGCGTTGAATCGAACTGCGCCAGGCCGGCGAGCGCCGTTGCCGAACGGGTCGTGGCGGTGCGGCTCAAGCCGCGGGCAAACGGATTGTTGCGGCAGGCATCGAGGAAGACCAGGCTGACCTTGGTCTGCTGTTCCATGATGTCGAGGACTTCGTCGATAGGCACGGCCTCGAGCTGCAGTTTCACCGGCATGTCCAGCCTGGCGTCGACCGGCACGATGTAGTTGCGCCCGTCGACCTGCAGGCCGTGGCCGGCATAGTAGAAAAGCCCGACGCCGGCGCCTTCGAGCGCATCGGAGAATTCGCCGATGCTGCGTTCAAGCTCGCGCTTGCCAAGGTCGTTGCCTTCGATGACCTCGAAGCCGATGGAACGCAGCTTGTCGGCGATGTCGAGCGCGTCGTTGACCGGATTGGCGAGCGTGCCGGCTTCGGCATAGGTCCCGTTGCCGATGACGAGCGCCACGCGCCGCGCCGGCTCCGCGTCGGCGCGCAGCAGCAAAAGTCCCAGAAATGCCCAAGCGAGGATCGCAAGCCTGCCCATGGGTCAAGATCATAGCGCCACGGACCCCGGCGACGCCAACAGATTTGAAATGCAGGCTTAATGCCGAACGGGTTTGCCCCTGGCGGGAGCGACGAAAACGCGCTTGCGCCGACGCGCCGTATCGGGCAAACCGGCCTTCCCTTGCGATTTTCCCGCCCGAGGTCCCCATGTCCACGACGATTTCGCCGCTCGCGCCGAAGAAATACCCCAAAATGCCGGAAATCGAAGGGGTGCGCATCGCCACCGCCGAAGCGGGGATAAAGTACAAGAACCGCACCGACCTGCTGGCCATGGTGTTCGATGCCGGCACCGCGGTCGCTGGTGTGTTCACCAAGTCGAAATGCCCGTCGGCTCCAGTCGATTTCTGCCGGCAGAACCTTGGCGCCGGCAAGGCACGGGTGCTGATCGTCAATTCCGGCAACGCCAATGCCTTCACCGGCAAGAAGGGTCGCGAGTCGACCGCGATGACGGGCGAAGCGGCGGCGAAGGCCGCGGAGTGTACTGCGGCAGAGGTTTTCCTGGCCTCGACCGGCGTCATCGGCGAGCCGCTCGACACAACCAAGTTCAGCCATCTGCTTTCCGGCCTGGTCAACGGCGGCAAGCCCGACCTGTGGACCGAGGCGGCCAAGGCCATCATGACCACCGACACCTATCCGAAGGTGGCGACGCAGACCGTCAAGCTCGGTGACGCCGATGTCACCATCAACGGCATTTCCAAGGGCGCCGGCATGATCGCGCCGGACATGGCGACGATGCTCTCCTTCATCGCCACCGACGCGCCGATCGCGGCACCGGTCCTGCAGGATCTTTTGTCGCGTGGCACGGCCAAGACGTTCAACGCGGTGACCGTGGATAGCGATACCTCGACCAGCGATACGCTGCTGTTGTTCGCCACCGGCAAGGCGGCAAAGCGCGGCGCGCCCGAGATCACCGATCCCAGGGATGCCCGCCTCGGTGCGTTCCGCCGGGCGCTCGGCAAGGTGCTGAAGTCGCTGGCGTTGCAGGTGGTGCGCGACGGAGAGGGCGCGCGCAAGCAGGTCGAAGTCACCGTCACCGGCGCCAAGTCGGCCCGCTCGGCCAAGCGCATCGCGCTGTCGATCGCCAATTCGCCGCTGGTAAAGACGGCGGTCGCTGGCGAGGACGCCAATTGGGGCCGCGTCGTCATGGCCGTCGGCAAGGCCGGCGAGCCAGCCGATCGCGACCGGCTGTCGATCTGGTTCGGCGACAACAGGCTGGCGCATGAGGGTGAGCGGGACCCTGGCTATTCGGAAGAAAAAACCTCGGCCTACATGAAGCGCGACGACATCCGCATTCGCGCAGATATCGGCATCGGCCGCGGCAAGGCGACGGTGTGGACTTGCGACCTCACCAAGGAATATGTCGCCATCAATGGCGATTACCGGAGCTGATCGCCTTGGTTTCGCGCCATCCGGCAAGCATGCTCGCGACCGTGCGCCGCTACGAGGCGGCGGGCTTTCGCGCCTGGCCCGCGGCCGCCGTCCACTATGACGGCACCTGGGTGGTGCGGTTGACCGCCGGCCATCCGGCCAAGCGACTGAACTCGGTCAACCCGCTCGATCCCGGCGACATCCAGCATATCGCCGACCGCATCGGTCGTGCGAGCCGCCGCTTCGACGCCTATGGCCGGCCATTGACGTTCCGCATGTCGCCACTGTCGGGGCCTGATCTTGCCAGCCATCTCGACAAGGAGGGCTGGAGCCGGTTCGACGAATCGCTGGTCATGCGGCTGCCGTTGGCCGACGCGCAACTCGACGCCGCCATGGACCAGATTCCGCTCAAGGACATCAGCCGCTTCATCGGCGCATTGCTCAAGGTCAACGGCTCGGACGTATCGCTGCGGCCGGGCTTGTCGGAGATCATCGGCGCCATACAGCCGGAGGCCGGGCTGTTCGCGCTTGAGGACGGGACGGAGCCGCTGGCGACGCTGATCTGCGTGCATGACGGCGATCTTGCCGGCCTGTTCGAGGTCGCTACCGACAAGGCGGCGCGCAACAAGGGGCACGGCCGCAACCTGATCCTTTCGGCGTTGAAATGGGCGAGGCTGCGCGGCGCGCGGGAGGCCTGGCTGCAGGTCGAGGCCGGCAACGTGCCGGCGCTGGCGCTCTACCGCGCGCTCGGCTTCGAGGAAGTCTATCGCTATCATTACCGCCGGCCGCCCGGCCATGAATGATGTGACATCCAACGGCAAGCGCCTGCTGCTGGTCGCCGCATGCGCGCTGGTCGATGCCGATGGCCGCGTGCTGCTGGCGCAGCGCCCGCAAGGCAAGCAGCTTGCCGGCCTGTGGGAATTTCCCGGCGGCAAGGTCGAGCCTGGCGAGACGCCGGAACAATGCCTCATCCGTGAACTGCATGAGGAGATCGGCATCGAGACCGAGACCCCGTGCCTGGCGCCGCTGACCTTCGCCAGCCATTCCTATGATGATTTCCATCTCTTGATGCCGCTGTTCGTCTGCCGCCGTTTCCGCGGCATTGCCCAGCCGAGGGAAGGGCAGGCGCTGAAATGGGTACGGCCCAAACAGATGCGCGACTATCCGATGCCGCCGGCCGACGCGCCATTGATCCCGTTCCTGATCGATCTCCTCTGAGGATCGAGGATCGGATCGGACCACGGTCCATATCAGCCAGCGTTAATGGAAGATTTATCTCATCATGAAAAATTGATGCATGGCCGTTCTCTCGCGGCCGCCGTCGTGCGCTGGGGAGCAATAGAATGAGCCTGGACAAGGATTGGGATTCGATCCGGCCCGAGCGGGGTTTTCGTGCCGTCGACGCCGGCATGGGCGTGCTCCGCGTCACGCTGCTGTTCGGATCGGCCGCGGTGGCGCTGGCGCTGATCGCGACCCCTTTCCTCGATAACCAGACGCGTTCGCAAACGGCCCGCGACGGTTTTCCCGGCCTCGACATGACGGCTACCGGTTCGATCAGCCATCGCAGCACCTACACGGTGCGCCGCAGCGTGCTGCAGGCCGACCCCGGCGGCGTCTGCATCATTCGCGCCGATGGCAAAAGCAGTGGCGACTGCTGACCTGGGTTGGAACATTCCCGAATGGCGACCATTTCATCGCCTGTTAAGCCTTTGCCGTTAACCTTTCTTAACAGATCGTCGGTAGGGTCGTGGCAAGGGGGAAATGAGGTGATGAAAACGGTGCTGCTGCTGCGCTTTCTGAAGGACGAAAACGGCGCCACGGTCGTCGAATACGCCATGATAGTCTGCGTATTGTCGCTGACGATCATCGGCGGTATTAGCCACGTCTTCAATTCGCTGACCTGGTTGTTCAGCGACGATTCCAGCAGACTTGCCAACGCCTTCGCCCCTTAGACTCTTTGTTTACGCAGTTCCTGCTCAAGGGCTGCCCGCGAGCTCAATGCCCTTCAGGCCCCTCCAGTATCGTCTTTAACGAAACCTTGGCCGAACCGGGCTTCAGCGGCTTTTGCTGCGACGCGTCGGGCGCCCAGCCGGACATCCAGACAATCGAGAAGCTTGCCCTGATGCGACCGTCGGGGTCGGAAAAGCGCTCGGCGTAGATTTGCGCGGCGCGGGCAAACAATCTGCGTGATCCTGGCCGCCGGCTGCGGTCGGCGAGTGCGCTGGTTTCACCCATGGCACGCAGATCCGCCATCAGGGCGAACAGGTTCGCATAGCGCACCGTCACCGTCTCGACGTCGGCGACCGGCAGCGCGAAACCGGCACGCTGCAGCAGCGCGCCGGCATCGCGCACGTCGGTGAACGGAATGACGCGCGGGCTGGCGCCGCCATGGAGCTCGGTCTCGGCGACAAGCAGGCTTTCGCGCAGTTCGGCAAGCGTGCCGGCGCCGGCGAAGGCGCCAAGGAAAAGTCCGTCCGGCCGCAGCGCGCGGCGAATCTGGATCAACATGCCAGGGATGTCGTTCATCGCCTGCAGCGACAGAAGCGACACCACCAGATCGAGACCTTGTGGCTCGAACGGTACGGTCTCCAGCGGAGCAATCAGGCCGGGGGCACCATTCAGGAACGCCGCGTCCATCTCGACACGGGCGACATCCGCCACCTTGCCGCTCCGCGCAACGACCTCGGCCGCGGCCGCTGTCTGGCAAAACAGCACCGCCGCCTTGGCGAACCTGCGTTCGACGGCATCCAGCCGATCGGCAAGATCCTCGGCGGCGCGGTGCATGAGGAAGTCGGCACCCTCAACCGGATGGATGAGCGCGCGCCGCTTGTGCGCCAGCCACAGGGAGGTATCCATTATAGGCTGCAAGGGATGGGTCCTTGTATGTCCGCGCCCTGATATGGTTGGTATGGGTGGCGCCGAGAAACAAACCACGTGGCCGATCCGATGCCAGAGATCAAGTCCATCGAGATCAGGAAGCTGGCCCGGTCGGCTGCCCGGTCGGCCCTGGGATGGCCGGCGCGCATCCTGTTTCCGCCGGTCTGCGCCGGCTGCCGCCGGCAGGTCTCGCAACCCGGCGTGCTGTGCGGCAACTGTTGGCCGAAGCTGCGGCTGCTGGAACGGCCCTGGTGTCCGGTGATGGGCACGCCGTTCACCCATCACATGGGCGATGGGTTTCTCTCGGCGGAGGCGATCGCCGATCCGCCGCCCTTCGAACGGGCGCGGGCAGCGGTCGCCTATTCCGGCGTCGCCCGCCAGATGGTGCAGGGGCTTAAATACCAGGACCGCACCGATCTCGCTCCCTGGATGGCGCGCTGGATGGTCCGCGTGGGCGCCGACCTCATCGCCGATGCGGATGTGGTGGTGCCCGTGCCGCTGCATTGGCGCCGTTTTTTCAGGCGGCGGTTCAACCAATCGGCCGAACTGGCGCGTGCTGTTTGCGAGCTCAGCGGGCTGTCGTTCGCGCCTTCCGCCATGCGGCGCGTGAAACTCACCCGCCAGCAGGTCGGGCTGGAGCGGCAGGAACGCGAGGAGAATGTGCGCGCCGCATTTCGCGTGCCGGATGAGGCCGAGATCGAGATTGCCGGCCGCAGGGTGCTTCTGGTCGATGATGTCTACACCACCGGCGCCACCGTGCGGGCCGCCACCAAGGCGCTGAAAAAGGGAGGTGCCGCCGCCGTCGACGTGCTGACCTTTGCCCGCGTTTTGCCGGGGGACTTCCGGGCGGACGAGTCCGCGACTATATAAGTCGGCAACGGAAGCGGAAATTCGTCATGGTCGATGTCACGATCTATACGCGTATGATGTGCGGCTACTGCACGGCGGCCAAGCGGTTGCTGGATCGCAAGGGTGTCGCCTATACCGAGCACGATGCCTCGTTTTCGCCGGAGCTGCGCCAGGAAATGATGTCGCGCGCCCACGGCCGCACGACCTTTCCACAGATTTTCATCGGCGACAAACATGTCGGCGGCTGCGACGACCTGCATGAACTGGAGGCCGAAGGCCGGCTGGACAAGCTGCTTGCCAATGGCGCGACGATTTGAGGGTGTGACGATGGGTGGTGTTTTCAAGGCAGCGGCGATCCAGATGCGTTCAGGCGAGAGCCCCGAGCGCAATGCGGTCGATCTCGAACAATTGGTGCGTGAGGCCGCGGCCCAAGGCGCGACCTACATCCAGACGCCGGAAATGACCGGAGCGCTGATCCGCGACAAGCAAGCGCGCGCCGCTTCCTTCACCTCCGAGGACAAGGACATCATCGTCGCGACCGCGCGCAGGCTGGCGCGCGAACTCGGCGTGTTCCTGCATATCGGCTCGACCGCTATACTGCGCGCCGACGGCAAGCTCGCCAACCGGGCGTTGCTGTTCGGTCCGGACGGTGCCACGCTCGCCACCTACGACAAGATCCACATGTTCGACGTCGACCTCGACAATGGCGAAAGCTGGCGTGAATCCGCTGCTTACGAACCGGGCACCGAGGCCGTCGTGACCGCGATCGCGGACGCGAAGCTCGGCTTCGCGGTCTGCTACGATCTGCGTTTTCCGCAATTGTTCCGTGCCGAGGCAATGGCCGGCGCCGAGGTGCTGACCGTGCCCGCGGCCTTCACCCGCCAGACGGGAGAGGCCCACTGGCATGTGCTGCTGAGGGCACGCGCCATCGAGAACGGCGCCTTTGTCGTCGCCGCCGCGCAGGGCGGCCTGCATGAGGACGGCCGCGAGACCTACGGCCATTCGCTGATCGTCGATCCGTGGGGCCGCATCCTCGCCGAGGCCGCGCATGACGAACCTGGCGTGATCGTCGCCGAGATCGACCCGGCGCAATCGCTTGCGGCGCGCAAGAAGATTCCGAATTTGAAGAATGCGCGGGATTTCGCCATCAATGCCGGCGAGGCGCCGCGCCTCAGGGGTGCCGCCTCTTGATCCGCTTTTCCCTGATCTGCGAAAACGAGCACGAGTTCGAGGGCTGGTTTCGCAGTAATGAAGATTTCGACACCCAGAAGAAGCGCGGCTTCGTCGACTGTCCCAGTTGCGGCTCGCACAAGGTCGAGAAGGCGCTGATGGCGCCCGCCGTGTCCACGGCGCGCAAGCAGGAAACCATCGCGCTTGCCATGGGCGAGGCGCAGAAGCAGGCGCTGGCCCAACTGAAGGCGATGGCCGAGAAAGTGCGCGAGAATGCCGACTATGTCGGCGACAAGTTCGCCGAGGAAGCGCGCAAGATCCATTTCGGCGAGACCGATGCACGCGGTATCTATGGCGAGGCGACGCTGGACGAAGCCAAGAGCCTGGCCGAGGACGGTGTCGAATTCATGCCGATCCCGGTGTTTCCGGACGACCGGAACTGAGCGGTCAGCTCACGCTGCCGATCAATTTCTCTAGCAGATGTGAAAGCGTTTCCCGTTCCGTCGGCGTCAGGCCCGCGAGAACCTCGTGTTCGTTGGCGACATGAGCGGTGACGGCCTCGTCGATCAGGGCGAGACCCTTTTCAGTCAACCTTACGACGATGCCGCGCCGGTCGTTGGGATGCGGCCCGCGTAGGATCAATCCAGACGCTTCGAGCCGATCCAGCCTGTTGGTCATGGCCCCGGAGGTCACCATCGTGGCCTCGTAAAGCGCTGTCGGGGTCAGCGCGTAAGGCGAGCCGGAGCGGCGCAGCGTCGCCAGCACATCGAACTCTCCCGCCTGCAGTCCGAAACGGGCAAAGAGCGGCGCAAGGCGCTCGCGCGCGATCAGCGAGGAGACCTCATTCAAGCGTCCGATCACAGCCATCGGCGACACATCCAGGTCCGGCCGTTCCCGCTGCCATTGCTCGATGGCTTTCCCTGCGCGGTCCATCTATCTCACCATAATATATCTTGACGTTAAGAATCTTTCCATTATCTTACCTCGATATGCAACGCCAGCCAAGAGGCTGTGCACCATAGGGCTCGGTCATGAAATATCTCTGGGATTCGGCGCTCGGCCTGCTGGTCGTCACCGGCGGCCTGCTCGGCTTGACGCTGCCCTTTGGCAAGCTCGCCACGGCGGCCGGCGTGCCGGCCATGGTATGGGCCTTCGTCATATCGCTCGGCGCCGGTGGCGTGCTTTTCGTCGTCCTGCTGCTGCGCGGCCAGCGCATCCGGCTCACCGCGCACAAACTGCGCTATTTCTTCGTTACTGCCGCCGTTTCCTATGCCGTGCCAAACCTTTTGATGTTCTCGGCCATCCCGCATCTGGGCGCCGGCTACACCGGCATCATGTTCACGCTGTCGCCGGTCATCACGCTGGTGTTCTCGATCCTGCTCGGTGTCCGGCGCCCCAACATGCTGGGCATATCAGGCATTGCCGTCGGCTTCCTCGGCGCGGTCATGGTGGCCGTGACGCGTGGCGAGGCCGGCCAGCCGGCCGATGTCTTCTGGGTCGTCATGGGCCTGCTCATTCCGGTCAGCCTTGCGGCCGGCAACATTTATCGCACGGTCGACTGGCCGGAAGGCACCGGTCCTATCGAACTCGCGGTCGGCAGCCATCTGGCGTCCGCGTCGATGCTGCTCGTCGGCATCCTGACCTTGCTTGGAGGCAAAGGTTTCGTCCAGATCGGCGCCGTGCCGCTCACCGTGGTGGCGCAGATGGCCTCGGCATCGGCGATGTTCGCTTTCTTCTTCCGGCTGCAGGCGGTGGGCGGCCCGGTCTATCTCAGCCAGATCGGCTATGTCGCGGCGGCCGTAGGGCTGTTCGCCGGTACGATCTTCCTTGGCGAGCACTATCAGCTGCTGACCTGGGTCGGCGCCATCATCGTCACGGCGGGCGTCTTCATCACCACCAAGGCGCAAAGCCAGAAGGCCTGACGGCTTCGGGCTCAGTCGTACTGTCGCCGGCGTCGCCGCCGGGCTCCGGCCGTTCGGTATCGACAGCCGAGGATTGGCGGATCAGACCGATCCCTTTTCCGCCAGCACCATGTAGTTGACGTCCATGTCCTTCGACCGCGCCCAGCGGTCGGCAAGCGGATTGTAGGTGACACCGGTGCGGTCGATAATGGTCAGGCCGGCGCCGCCCAGCGCCTTTTCCAGCTCTTCCGGGCGCACCAGCTTGCCGAACTGATGGGTGCCGCGCGGCAGCCAGCGCAACACATATTCGGCGCCGATGATGGCGAGGCCGAGCGCTTTCAGAGTGCGGTTGATGGTGGCCACGAACATGATGCCGCCGGGCTTGACCATCTCGCCGCATTTGGCGACGAACAGGTCGATGTCGGCGACATGTTCGACCACTTCCATGTTGAGGACGACATCGAATTTTTCGCCCGCCTCTGCGAGATCTTCCGCCGTCGTGGCGCGATAGTCGATGCTCACATTGCCTTCGGCGGCATGGAGTTTCGCCACTTCGATGTTTGTTTCGGAGGCGTCCGCTCCGACCACCTCGGCGCCGAGCCGCGCCATCGGCTCGCACAAAAGGCCGCCGCCGCAACCGATGTCGAGGATGCGCAGGCCCTCGAACGGCCGCGCCGCGCGCGGGTCGCGACCAAAGCGCGCCGCGATCTGGTCGCGGATATAGGAAAGCCGGACCGGATTGAATTTGTGTAGCGGACGAAATTTGCCGTTCGGATTCCACCATTCGGCGGCAAGGGCGGAAAAGCGTTCCACTTCTCCGGCATCGATCGTCGATCGTCGGGGCTCAGGCATTCGGTTGGTCTCCTCGAACGCTAGGAAGTCGGGCGGGAGGCATCGAATGTCAAGGCAACAATTTTCAATGCTGACATAGTGACTGGCCGACCAAAGGCCAGCCTAATTCGTGTCCAGCACGTCGCGCAGCTTCGCTTCCAACTGCTCCATGGTGAAGGGCTTGGCCAGGAAGTGCACGTCATGGTCGAGCACGCCGTTGTGGACCACGGCGTTCCTGGTGAAACCGGTGGTGAAGACGACTTTCAACCCGGGCTGGCGTGCGACCGCCTCCTCGGCGAGCTTGCGGCCATTCATCGCCGGCATGACGATGTCCGTGAAAAGCAGGGCGATGCCAGGGGTCGCGGCGAGCTTCTGAAGCGCCTCCTCGCCGCTTCCGGCCTGGATGACGGTGTAGCCGAGTTCGCGCATGACCCCCGTCGTGGCGGCCCGCACGCGGGCGTCGTCCTCCACGACGAGGATCGTCTCGGTGACCCTGACGGCGCTCTTGCCGGGCCCGGCGGGTGCCACCGGCTCCTCCGGCCCGAAAAACCGCGGCAGATAGATTTTGACCGTCGTGCCTTCGCCGATCTCCGAGTAGATCTTGACGTGGCCGCCCGACTGTTTGACGAAGCCGAACACCTGGCTCAGCCCAAGTCCCGTGCCCTTGTTGACCGGCTTGGTCGTGTAGAAGGGCTCAAAGGCCTTGGAAATGACTTCCGGCGACATGCCCGCGCCGGCGTCGGTCACCGCGATCATCACATATTGGCCAGGCGCGACTTCGGCGTGCGTGGATGCATAGGCCTCGTCGAGGTGGCTGTTGGCGGTCTCGATGGTCAACTTGCCGTCATTGTCCATGGCATCGCGGGCATTGACGGCAAGATTGAGGATCGCGTTCTCGATCTGGCTGGGATCGGCATGGGTTTTCCACAGGCCGCCCGCCAGCACCGTTTCGATGCGAATGCCTTCGCCGAGCGCACGGCGCAGAAGATCGGACATGCCCGTCAACAGGCGGTTGGCATCGACAACCTGCGGCGCCAGCGGCTGCAGCCGCGAGAAGGCAAGCAGGCGGGAGGTCAGATTGGCGGCACGGTTGGTTGCATCGGTCGCGGCCTCGACGAGTTTTTCGATGTCATGTTCGCCACGCTTCAGCTTGCGCTGGGCAAGGTTCATGGCGCTGAGGATGACCGCCAGCATGTTGTTGAAGTCATGCGCTATGCCGCCGGTCAATTGCCCGACCGCTTCCATCTTCTGCATCTGGCGTATCTGGGATTCGGCCTTTTCACGCGTCTGAATCTCGTTGCCGAGCTCGATGTTCTTGCGCATCAACTCTTCCTGGGCCGTGGCGACCTCGCGGAAGCGGCGGCGGGATTGACGGATGGTGTAGGCGGCCAGGAGGAAGATCGCCAGCAACGCTGCCAGTGAGCCGATGCGCAGCCAGGCCTCGACTCGGTCGGTGTGGGCGTCGCGCGCGGCCACGGCGGCGGCGCCGATCCGCCGGATCGTGTCCATGCTGGCGCGGATCTCGTCCATGACGGCCTTGCCCTGGCCGCTGCGGACCAGTTGCAGGGCCTTTGCCGCATCGCCCCGGTCGTAGAGCGCGATTGTCTGCGACAGCTCGGCCTGCTTTTGCGAAAGCGCGTCCTTGATGTGGCTGACCTGCTGGACGAGCTGGTCGTCCTCAGCCGTCATGGCGTCGATACGGGCGAGCTGTCCGGGCATGGCCTCGACGGCCTTCCGGTAGGGCTCGAGATAGGATTTTTCACCGGTCAGCAGGTAGCCGCGCTGACCGCTCTCGGCGTCCTGGGCCAATGAAAGCAGACCGGAAAGCTGTTCCTGATACTCGATCGTCTCGCGCGCGGCCGCACGATTGGCCCTCTGGCTCTCGACGAGCACAGCACGGGTGCCGACGATCAGCGCCAGCACGGCGAAGCCCGCGACAAGCGGAAGCGATTGCAATCGCGTGGCGCGCCGAAGCCGAGCAATCATCTGTTATGCCGAACCAAAAGGAATTCCCCGCGGGCAGCATTTGGTAAGCGGCGCAAGCCTGGAAGGCAATATGCCGTCTTCTTGAAGCTTGCGATCGGCCGCAGCCTTGCGAAACCCTCGTCATTTGGCTAAGGAGGCCGCGCATTCAGCGGCCGGCGCCAGCCGGGCGTTTTCTTCCGTTTTCGGCTCCCAGGTTTGGCAGGTGGCCGGTTTCAGTCAAAGGCATTTCGCTTCCATGGCGCGTATCGTGATGAAATTCGGCGGAACCTCCGTCGCCGACATCGCCCGCATCCGCAATGTGGCGCGTCACGTCAAACGCGAGGTCGACGCAGGTCACGAGGTGGCGGTAGTGGTCTCGGCGATGGCCGGCAAGACCAACGAGCTGGTCGGCTGGACGCGCGAAGCTTCGCCGATGCATGACGCGCGCGAATATGACGCCGTCGTCGCTTCCGGCGAACAGGTCACCGCCGGCCTTCTCGCCATCACCTTGCAGAACATGGGCGTGCATGCGCGGTCCTGGCAGGGCTGGCAGATCCCGATCAAGACCGACAACGCGCATGGCGCGGCGCGCATCCTCGACATTGATGGGGCATTCCTGATCAAGCGCTTCGGCGAGGGGCAGGTGGCCGTCATTGCCGGTTTCCAGGGCATCGGCCCGGACAACCGGATCGCCACGCTGGGCCGCGGCGGTTCCGACACCAGTGCTGTCGCCATCGCCGCGGCGGTCAAGGCCGACCGATGCGATATCTACACCGACGTCGACGGCGTCTACACCACCGATCCGCGCATCGAGCCCAAGGCGCGGCGGCTGGCCAAGATCTCCTTCGAGGAAATGCTTGAAATGGCCTCGCTCGGCGCCAAGGTTCTGCAGGTGCGTTCGGTAGAGCTTGCCATGGTGCACAGGGTGCGTACCTTCGTGCGGTCGTCCTTCGACGATCCCGACGCGCCCGGAATGGGGGATTTGCTCAATCCTCCGGGAACGCTCATTTGCGACGAGGAAGAGATCGTGGAACAGCAGGTCGTCACCGGAATTGCCTACGCCAAGGACGAGGCCCAGATTTCGCTGCGCCGCGTCGGCGACCGCCCGGGAGTCGCCGCCGGCATTTTCGGGCCGCTGGCCGAGGCCAACATCAATGTCGACATGATCGTCCAGAACATCTCCGAGGACGGCAAGTTCACCGACATGACCTTCACCGTGCCCTCGGGCGACGTCGACAAGGCGCTTCACGTGCTCGAAAATCTGAAAGCCGAAGTCGGCTACGATGTCGTGCAGTCGGAAGCCGGCATGTCGAAGGTTTCGGTCATCGGCATCGGCATGAGGAGCCATGCGGGCGTTGCAGCCACCGCTTTCAAGGCGCTGGCCGACAAGTCGATCAACATCCGGGCGATCACGACCTCCGAGATCAAGATTTCGATACTGATCGACGGTCCATACACTGAACTCGCGGTTCGTACTTTGCATTCCGTCTACGGTCTGGATAAGCAGTAGCGAGAACGATTTGAGTTATTGCGTGTGCGCCGGTCGCAGTGGAAACTGCGGCGGGCAAAATGCCCATTGGAGAAGAAGCCGCGATGCGTGACACGGCCGTTGGCCCGCGCGTTTTGCTGAAACGGCTCCGCGAGCTCATGCAGGAGCCGCTGGAGCCGCAGGAGCGGCTTGACCGCATCGTGCGCGACATCGCCTCCAACATGGTCGCCGAAGTCTGCTCGCTCTACGTGCTGCGCGCCGATTCGGTACTCGAACTCTACGCCACCGAAGGTCTGAACCCCAACGCGGTTCACCTGGCGCAGCTGCGGCTGGGACAAGGCCTGGTCGGCACCATCGCCGCAAGTGCGAGGCCGCTCAACCTGTCCAACGCGCAGGAACATCCGGCCTTCGCCTACCTGCCGGAGACCGGGGAAGAGATCTACAATTCCTTCCTCGGCGTGCCGGTGTTGAGGGCAGGGCGCACGCTGGGCGTCTTGGTTGTCCAGAACAAGACCATGCGCCATTACCGCGACGACGAGGTCGAAGCGCTGGAAACCACCGCCATGGTCATCGCCGAGATGATCGCCACCGGCGATCTGGCGCGGCTGACCCGGCCCGGGCTGGAACTCGATCTGCGCCGGCCGGTGAGCTTCACGGGGCTGTCCTTCAACGACGGTGTCGGGCTTGGCCATGTCGTGCTGCACGAGCCGCGCATCGTCGTCACCAATCTGTTCAACGAGGACAGTGAGGAAGAGGTTCGCCGGCTCGAAGCCTCGCTCGGTTCGCTCAGGCTCTCGATCGACGACATGCTGGAGCGCCGCGATGTCGCCTTCGAGGGCGAGCATCGCCAGGTGCTGGAAGCCTACCGGATGTTCGCCAACGACCGCGGCTGGGTGCGCCGGCTGGAAGAAGCGATCCGCAACGGCCTGACGGCGGAGGCGGCGGTGGAAAAGGTGCAGAGCGACATGCGCGCCCGCATGCTGCACATGACCGATCCCTATCTGCGCGAGCGGATGAGCGATTTCGACGACCTCGCGAACCGGCTGCTGCGGCAGCTGATGGGACGTGGGCCCGAGGATGTCGCGGCCTCGCTGCCGAAGGATGCCATCATCGTCGCGCGCTCGATGGGCGCCGCCGAACTGCTCGATTACCCTCGCGACAAGCTGCGTGGCCTGGTGCTTGAGGATGGTGCCGCCACCAGCCACGTCGTCATCGTCGCGCGCGCCATGGGCATTCCGGTCGCCGGCCAGATGAAGGGCGCCGTTTCCATGGCGGAAAACGGCGACCCCATCATCGTCGACGGCGAGGAAGGCGCAATCCATCTGCGGCCGCAATCCGATCTCGAAGCCGCCTATGCTGAAAAGGTGCGTTTCAGGGCGCGCCGGCAAGAGGTCTACCGCGAGCTGCGCAAGAAGCCGTCGACGACCAGGGACGGTGTCCAGGTCGATCTCTTGATGAATGCCGGGCTTGCCGTCGACCTGCCGCAGCTGGCCGAGGCGGGCGCGGCCGGCATCGGGCTGTTTCGCACCGAATTGCAGTTCATGGTCGCCTCGACCTTTCCGCGCGCCGAGGCCCAGGAAAAACTCTATCGCGACGTGCTCGAGGCCGCGCGTGGCAAGCCGGTCACCTTCCGCACCATCGACATCGGTGGCGACAAGGTGCTGCCCTATTTCAAGGGCGCGATCCAGGAAGAAAATCCCGCGCTCGGCTGGCGCGCGATCCGCCTGACGCTCGACCGGCCGGGCTTGCTGCGCACCCAGATCCGCGCCCTGCTCAAGGCCAGCGGCGGGCGTGAGCTCAAGCTGATGCTGCCGATGGTGACCGAGCTCGGCGAAATCGCGCAGGCGCGCGAGATCATCGACCGCGAGGTGCGGCACCTCTCGCGCTTCGCCCACCACCTGCCGACCAGCCTCAAGCTGGGCGCCATGCTGGAAGTGCCGTCGCTCCTGTTCCAGCTCGACGAACTGATGAAGGCGGTCGACTTCGTCTCTGTCGGGTCGAACGATCTGTTTCAGTTCGTGATGGCGGTCGACCGCGGCAACACGCAACTCGCCAACCGCTTCGATACGCTGTCGGCGCCGTTCCTGCGTGTGCTCAAGCAGATCGCCGACGCCGGCGCCCGCAATCACACGCCGGTCACCTTGTGCGGCGAACTCGCCGGCAAGCCGATCTCCGCGATGGCGCTGATCGGCCTCGGTTTCCGTTCGATCTCGATGTCGCCGGCCTCGATCGGCCCGGTCAAGGCGATGCTGACGGAGTTGCCGCTGGAGGAGCTGAAGGCGTTCTTCGACGACAATCTGATGGCGCCGGCGCAGGGCTTGCCGATGCGGGCGTTGCTGCAGGCCTTCGCCGACGACCGCTCAATCCCGTTGTAGCAGCCCCGTCATGGTCAATTTGCCCCGCGATCGCATGGATCAAGTCGTCAAGCGTTTCGAGATGCTCGAAGCCCAGATGTCGGCCGGACCGGCGCCGGATGCCTATGTGAAGATGGCGTCGGAATATGCCGAATTGCAGGACATGGTGGCCAAGGTCAGGGAATTGCGCTCGGCCGAGCACGAGCAGGCCGACCTCGAAGCGATGCTCGCCGACAAGGGCACCGACGCCGAGATGCGGGCGCTCGCCGAAGCCGATCTGCCCGGCGTCGAGGAGCGCATCGAGGCGCTGCAGAAGGACATCCAGATCCTGCTCCTGCCCAGGGATGCCGCCGACGACAAGAACGCCATCCTCGAAATCCGCGCCGGCACCGGTGGCGATGAGGCGGCGCTCTTCGCCGGCGACCTGTTTCGGATGTATGAGCGCTACGCCGCCGAACGCGGGTGGCGGTTCGAAACGGTATCGGCGAGCGACGGCGATGCCGGCGGCTTCAAGGAAATCATCGCCACGATCTCGGGCAAGGGCGTGTTCGCCCATCTGAAGTTCGAATCCGGCGTGCATCGCGTGCAGCGTGTGCCGGCGACCGAAGCCAGCGGGCGCATCCACACGTCCGCTGCCACCGTCGCCGTGCTGCCGGAAGCCGAAGAGGTCGACATCGATATCAGGGCCGAGGACATCCGCATCGACACGATGCGGGCGTCGGGCTCCGGTGGCCAGCACGTCAACACCACCGATTCGGCGGTGCGCATCACCCATTTGCCGACCGGCATCATGGTGGTGCAGGCGGAGAAGTCGCAGCACCAGAACCGGGCCAAGGCCATGCAGATCCTGCGCGCCCGGCTCTACGACATGGAACGCAGCAAGGCGGACGAGGAACGTTCCGAATCGCGCAAGTCGCAGGTCGGGTCGGGCGACCGCTCGGAACGCATCCGCACCTACAATTTCCCGCAGGGCCGGGTCACCGACCATCGCATCAACCTGACGCTCTACAAGCTCGACCGGGTGATGATGGGTGAACTCGACGAAATCGTCGACGCGCTGATCGCCGATCACCAGTCGAAGCTGCTGGCCGATATCGGCCTCGATGGCTGACCAACTGCCCGTGGCGCTGGGGGCGCTGCTGCGGGAGGCGCGGGCCAGGCTTGCCGAAGCCGGTGTCGAGGATCCCGCGCTCGACGCGCGGCTGATCGTCGAGCACTATTCCGGCACGACGCGAACGCAAGCCATTACCGACCCCGAACGCAAGATCGACGCAAACGCCATCGCCGCGATCGACGGCGCCCTGAGACGGCGGGCCGGTGGCGAGCCGGTGCATCGCATCCTGGGCTATCGCGAATTCTACGGTTTGCGCCTGTCGCTGTCGCCGGAGACGCTGGAGCCGCGGCCGGACACCGAAACGCTGGTCGAGGCGGTGCTGCCCTTCGTCAAGGCCATGGCCGCACGGGAGGGGGTATGCCGCATCCTCGACCTCGGCACCGGCACGGGTGCCATCGCCCTGGCGCTGTTGAGCGTCGTGCCGGCGGCGACCGCCACCGGTGTCGACATCTCCGCCGGCGCTCTGGCCACGGCGACCCGCAATGCCGGGCAATCCGGGCTCGGCGACCGGTTCGCGACGCTACAGTCGGACTGGTTCGAAAAAGTTTCCGGCCGATACCATGTAATTGCCGCAAACCCTCCCTATATACCCACACAAGACATTGGAAATCTGCAGGACGAGGTCCGCGATTTCGACCCGCGTCAGGCCCTTGATGGCGGCGCGGATGGGCTGAACCCCTACAGGATCATAGCCGCAGAGGCGGCAAGGTTTCTGGAAGCCGAAGGCAGAATTGCGGTCGAGATCGGCCACACACAATGTAACGAGGTCAACGATATATTTCGCGGGGCCGGTTACACGGCCGGCAAGGTGTTTGGCGATCTCGGCGGAAACGACAGGGTTCTTGTTTTTCAACGGGCAACGTCTTGACGCAGTGCGAAAAAACCGCTTGGCAATACCGGGGAATGCGGCTAGGGTCGCCTAACCGGATGAGACGAAGCAGGCAGTGCTCTTAGCGATTCGGTTTCCTTGGAAATAGCTGCCTTCTTGCGCAAACGACGCCCATGCTTCGTGCGGGAATCGTCCGGAAAGTGATGTAACCGGAACAGGATGGCACGTGGCGCCAACGCAATCGATGCGGGCGAACGCCGGTGAAGAGACGAAACGGCTGGCCGCATGAGCGCCTCCGTTCGTGAAGAGTTTTTCGAAAATTTCACTATGAAGAGAGTCTAATGAGGCCACAACAGCAGAACAGGCGCATGCGCGGTCGCAACAACAATGGCGGCGGCGGTGGCAATAACAATAATAATAATAACAACAACCGCAAGGGACCTAATCCCCTGACGCGCAACTACGAGAGCAATGGCCCGGACGTGAAGATCCGTGGATCGGCTCAGCAGATCGCCGAAAAATATGCCACCCTGGCCCGCGATGCGCACAGCTCCGGCGACCGGGTGATGGCGGAGAACTACCTCCAGCACGCCGAGCACTACAATCGCATCATCGCCGCCGCGCAGGCGCAGATGCCGATCCAGAACGTCCAGCAGAACCGCGACGAGTTTGACGAGGACGGCGATGAGGATCGCGACGAGTTCGACAATGCCGGCAACAGCGGAGCGGGCAACAGCGCCGGTTCCGATTCGCAGATTCCCGTCGTCAACCATGGCGCCGGCCCGCAGCCGGTGATCGAGGGCATGCCGGCCGAGGTTGCGCTGAACCGGGAGAACGGCCGCGACAATCGAGACAATAGCGGGCGAGACAATAGCGGGCGAGACAACAGCGGGCGCGACAATAACGGGCGCAACAATGGCGGCCGCGACAACAATGGCGGGCGCCACCGCGATCGCCGCCCCAATGGCGGCTATGGCCAGAACGGCCAGCGCGACTATGCCGCGGCTGAACAAGGCAATCAGCAGCAACGCAACGAGTCCACGGGGCAGACGGAAGTTCAGGCGGAGCCTGCTTCGCCGGCCGAGACCGTGCAGGCGGCCGAGCCTACTCCGCGGTTCGAGAATTTTTCGCCAGCCGGTCTTTCGCCAGCAGGTCTCTCGCCAGCAGGTCTCGCGGCCCAGGCCGAGCTCAACGAAGCCGCCGCCGAGAACGGTGCCGCCAAGCGTCCGCGCCGACCACGCCGTCCACGCACCAACCCCGATCAGATCGAGGGCGGCAGCGACAATACGGATGCCGGCGAGACGTCAGCGGCTCCGGCCGAGAGCGGCAGCGCCGACCCCGTGATCGCCGACATCGACAACTGATCGAACGGCACTGCAAGACATTGAACGGCGGAGAGAAATCTCCGCCGTTTTCGTTTGGGCTGACGTGGAATATTATGCGTTCACCCCTATCGAGACGTCTTGAGGGACCGGGGTCCATGCACCATATCTGGCCTGAACAGGATCCGGCTCGAATGGGCGGGTCCGTCACCGCAATCTGATCCGGTGCCGCAAAGCGGGCCGGTGATGGAAGGAGACAGATATGAACCTTGAGAAATACTCCGAGCGCGTGCGCGGCTTTATCCAGTCCGCGCAGACCATGGCGCTCTCCCGAAACCATCAGCAATTCACCCCCGAACACATTTTGAAGGTGCTTGTCGACGATGACGAGGGCTTGGCCGCGTCGCTGATCGAGCGCGCCGGCGGCAATGTCCGCGACGTCAAGCTCGGCGTCGAGACGGCGCTCGAGGCGATGCCCAAGGTGGAGGGTGGCAATGGCCAGCTCTATCTGGCGCAGCCGCTGGCCAAGGTGTTCTCGACCGCCGAGGACCTGGCCAAGAAGGCCGGTGACAGCTTCGTCACCGTCGAACGGCTGCTGCAGGCGCTGGCCATGGAGAAATCGGCAAAGACGGCCGAAATTCTGGCCAAGGCCGGCGTCACCGCGCAGGCGCTGAACCAGGTCATCAACGACGTTCGCAAGGGCCGCACCGCCGATTCGGCGAGTGCCGAACAGGGCTATGACGCGCTGAAGAAGTATGCGCGCGACCTGACCGCCGATGCCCGCGCAGGCAAGCTGGACCCCGTGATTGGCCGCGACGACGAGATCCGCCGCACCATTCAGGTGCTGTCGCGCCGCACCAAGAACAATCCGGTGCTGATCGGCGAGCCTGGCGTCGGCAAGACGGCGATCGCCGAAGGCCTGGCGCTGCGCATCGTCAATGGCGACGTGCCGGAATCGCTGAAGGACAAGCAGTTGATGGCGCTCGACATGGGCGCGCTGATCGCCGGCGCCAAATATCGCGGCGAGTTCGAGGAGCGGCTGAAGGCCGTGCTCTCGGAAGTCACCTCGGCCAGTGGCAACATTATCCTGTTCATCGACGAGATGCACACGCTGGTCGGCGCCGGCAAGGCCGATGGCGCCATGGATGCGTCGAACCTGCTGAAGCCGGCGCTCGCGCGCGGCGAGCTGCACTGCGTCGGCGCGACCACGCTGGATGAATACCGCAAGCATGTCGAGAAGGATGCGGC
The DNA here is from genome assembly GCF_020165665.1 of Mesorhizobium sp. BH1-1-4. Lineage (NCBI taxonomy): Bacteria > Pseudomonadati > Pseudomonadota > Alphaproteobacteria > Hyphomicrobiales > Phyllobacteriaceae > Mesorhizobium > Mesorhizobium sp. BH1-1-4. The sequence continues at coordinate 39,368 of NZ_JAIUIN010000028.1, read as the reverse complement.
CCTTGCCCGCCGCTTTCAGCCCGTCTTCGTCGACGAGCCGACCGTGGAGGACACGGTCTCGATCCTGCGCGGCCTGAAGGAAAAATACGAGCAGCACCACAAGGTGCGAATCTCCGATTCGGCGCTGGTGGCCGCGGCAACGTTGTCCAACCGCTACATTGCCGACCGCTTCCTGCCGGACAAGGCGATCGACCTGGTCGACGAAGCCGCTTCGCGGCTCAGGATGCAAGTCGATTCCAAGCCCGAGGCGCTGGACGAAGTCGACCGCCGCATCATGCAGCTCAAGATCGAGCGCGAGGCGCTGAAGGTCGAGAAGGACGAGGCTTCGAAGGACCGGCTTGCCCGCCTGGAAAAGGAACTCGCCGGCCTCGAGGAGGAATCGACCGAGATCACCGCCAAATGGCAGGCCGAGAAGCAGAAGCTCGGGCTTGCCGCCGATCTGAAGAAGCAGCTCGACGAGGCGCGCAACGACCTTGCCATTGCCCAGCGCAAGGGTGAATTCCAGCGCGCCGGCGAGCTTGCCTATGGCAAGATCCCGGAACTGGAAAAGAAGCTGAAGGAGGCCGAAGCCCAGGACGGCAAGGCCGGTATGGTCGAGGAAGTGGTCACGCCCGACCATGTCGCCCATATCGTGTCGCGCTGGACCGGCATTCCGGTCGACAAGATGCTACAGGGCGAGCGCGACAAGCTGCTGCGCATGGAAGACGAGATCGGCAAGCGTGTCGTCGGCCAGGGCGAAGCGGTGCAGGCTGTCTCGAAAGCGGTGCGACGTGCGCGTGCCGGCTTGCAGGATCCGAACCGGCCGATCGGCTCGTTCATGTTCCTCGGACCGACGGGCGTCGGCAAGACGGAACTCACCAAGGCATTGGCGAGCTTCCTGTTCGACGACGAGAGCGCCCTGGTGCGCATCGACATGTCGGAGTTCATGGAAAAGCACTCGGTTGCCCGGCTGATCGGCGCCCCTCCCGGCTATGTCGGCTATGAGGAGGGCGGCGCGCTGACCGAGGCGGTGCGGCGCCGGCCCTATCAGGTCGTGCTGTTCGACGAGATCGAGAAGGCGCATCCGGACGTGTTCAACGTGCTGTTGCAGGTGCTCGATGATGGCCGGCTCACCGACGGACAGGGCCGCACGGTCGACTTCCGCAACACGCTGATCATCATGACGTCGAATCTCGGCGCCGAATATCTGGTCAATCTCGGCGAGGACCAGGATGTCGATGCGGTGCGCGACGAGGTGATGGGCGTGGTCAGGGCATCGTTCCGGCCAGAGTTCCTCAACCGCGTCGACGAGGTGATCCTGTTCCACAGGCTGCGCCGCAAGGACATGGACCGTATCGTCGAGATCCAGCTCAAGCGGCTGGAGAGCCTGCTTGTCGATCGCAAGATCACGCTGTCGCTGGATCCCCAGGCGATTGAGTGGCTGGCGGCCAAGGGTTACGACCCTGCCTATGGCGCCCGGCCGCTGAAGCGGGTGATGCAGAAGGAACTGCAGGATCCGCTGGCGGAGAAGATCCTGCTTGGCGAGATCCTGGATGGCTCGACGGTCAAGGTCACGGCCGGCTCCGACCGGCTGAATTTCCGCTCCAAACCGACGATCGTCGCGGCCGAAGCGGCGGCCTGATTCCAAACGCCGCGCGTCCACCGGACGCGCGGCGTTTTCATGCAATCGGCGGGGGGTGAATGACGCTGGACGACTACAACGGCTTCTGCGCCTCGCTGCCATCGACCACGCATGTCGTCCAGTGGGGCGGCGCGCATGTCTGGAAGGTCGGGGCCAAGATGTTCGCGATCGGTGGTTGGGACCAGGGCCAGCAGCTCTTCGTCACCTTCAAATGTTCCGACATCGCCTATGACGTGCTCAAGGAGCAGCCAGGATTGCGCCCGGCCCCCTATCTTGCCTCGCGTGGCATAAAGTGGATCCAGCGTCGGACAAGCCAGAGCATGGATGATGGCGCGCTGAAGGATTATTTGCGCGAGAGCCACCGGCTGGTTGGCCTGAAGCTGACGAAGCAGGCGCGCAAGGAATTGGGGCTTGGCTAATATTCTTTGAGGCGGCGGAAAACCGCCATCTTCATGCCCGGTTCATGTTGGAACCATATGCTGGGTAACTGGTTTGCTGGCGAAGGGATTCGCCGAACCGCACAACGCCGGGCGGCGGCACATACGGACCGGAGAGTTTCGCCACGATGCTGCGCACTATCTTCACCCTTTCGGTGCTTGCCGCGGGCCTGGTGTTTTCCCATGCGTTCGCCGCACCGACACATGACGGCGCCGCCCAACCTGTCCGCACGGCCGGGAGCGGCGCCATTCTGCTCGCCCAGGACGGCAATCTCGACATCTATTACGACGCCCGGGGCAATCGCGTCATCGTCGATGCGGACACAGGCAAGGTGATCGCCATTCAGCCACCGCAGACACGTCTTGACCGTCGCGCGCTGCGCCGCGAGTCGCGTATGCGCGAGTTGGGCCGTGCCCCCGCCGACGATGACCGCTACTATCTCGACGATCCCCAGGACATGGCCCGTTTTCGCCGCAAGCAGCTGGAAGAGGAAGGCCGGGTCATCCCGCCGCCAGCCGACGAATATGATCCTGACAGCAACAATTCCGTCGATGCCTATCCGCCGGGGCCCCGGGACGATGGCAGTTACGACGACAATTATCCCGATGCCCCGCAGCCGGCGGAGCCGCGCGCCATCAAGCGCCAGCCGCTGAACGAGGCGTCGATAGACCCCCTCCAGCCGGCGGTTCCGGCGGAACAGGCGGCGCCCTCCGACCAGACGGCAATGCCGCCGAAGGCCGGCGGCAAGACCACGGTCGACCCATCGCTTTCACTTGGCGCGCGCCAGGATGTGGCAGCGCTCCAGGTGCTGCTCGATCGGGGCGGCGCTTCGCCTGGCGTCATCGACGGGCGTTTCGGTTCGAATGTCGACAAGGCGATCGCCGCCTATAACGAGATCAACGGCAGCAGCCTCAAATCGACCGATGCGGTCGGCATCCAGTCGGCACTCTCGCAATCCGGCGGCGATGCCTTCGCCAACTACACCATCACGGCCGAGGATGCAGCCGGGCCGTATGTCGCCTCCATCCCGGAAGACTACAGCCAGAAGGCGCAGCTCAACTGCATGTGCTACACCTCTGTCACGGAGGCGCTGGCGGAGCGCTTCCACATGGACGAGAACTATCTGAAGTCGATCAACAAGGGTCTCGACTTCAACCGCCCCGGCACGATCATCAAGGTCGCCAATTTCGGCAAGCTGGTGTCGACGCCGGTCGCACGCATCGTCGCCGACAAGACCAAGAAAGAGGTGTACGCCTACGATGCGGGCGGCAAGCTGGTGGCAGCCTATCCCGCCACCATCGGCTCGGCGGACACGCCGTCGCCCACCGGCATCCACGCCGTGTCGCGCATCGCGCTCGACCCGAACTACACCTACAATCCGAACATCAATTTCAAGCAGGGCGAGAACGACAAGATTCTAACCGTTCCACCAGGTCCCAACGGACCTGTCGGGTCGGTGTGGATCGCGCTGGACAAACCGACCTACGGCATCCACGGAACGCCCGAACCGTCGAAGATCGGCAAGACCGAAAGCCATGGCTGCGTGCGCCTGACCAACTGGGACGCGCGCGAGCTCGCCAAGCTGGTGTCGCCAGGCGTTACCGTGGAATTCGTTGGCGGACCTTCAGCCGATGACGTTGCGCAGCAATGAGCCGCGTAGCCCCGCGGCATAGATCACTGCACGACCAGAATGAAGCCGACGCTGAGCAGCGGGTCGATCAGGCAGAGTGCGGCGCCGACCGCCCACAGGATTTGTGCCTTGACGATGCGCAGATAGACCGTGCGCCTCGTTTGCGCGTCAACATCTTCCGCGACAAAGCCGTTCTTATCCGCGTAGCGCCAGCTGGCGAACAGCGTGAGGCCGAGCATCAACAGGTTGAGCCAGTAAACCAGCACCGCGATCCTGAACTCGAGGAAGTCGGCCAGAAGATCGGTCGAGAACGGCAGGAGCGCGATGAAGGCGAGAAAGCAGAGGTTCAGCGTCGCGAGCCGCCTGTCGGACTTGGCGATCAGCCCATGCTGCGCCTGCTGGCCAAACCAGAAGATGGTCAGTGTCAGGAAGCTCAAGGCATAGGTGAGGAAGCGCGGCGCCAGTGCCGCGATGGCGGCAAGCAGATCGTTTTCGGAATGGATCGTCTCATGGGCCGGCACCCTGATCTCGAGCACGATTAGGGTGAGTGCGATGGCGAACACGCCATCGGTGATACCGACAATACGGCCGCGCCCTTCGACCGATGCTTCGAGTGGACGCTTCATCGATTTCTCCCGCCTGTGGCTCTCGGGCAAACCTAACATGACGGCCGCGGTTTGCATCGTGATGGATACGATCCCTGGCAATATGGCTGGGTTCAAGGACAGCATGCCTCTGGCGGGTTGTTGCCCGCGCGCCGCCGGTCTAATTAGGGTGGCATGCATTCACCCAATGAAGCCGCCGCCGTTCCGCTGACCGCTCCGGTCGCGAATGGCACGTTCTGCCCGCAATCGCAGCGGCGCTATGTTTTGATCGCGGCGATCCTGGCCTCGGCGCTCGGCTTCATCGACGGATCGATCCTGGCCATCGCCATGCCGGCGATCCGCGTAGACCTCGGTGCCAGTCTGGCCGAGGCGCAGTGGATTTCCAATGCCTATGCGCTGACGCTCTCGGCGCTGATCCTTGCCGGGGGCGCCGCTGGCGACCGGTTCGGGCTGCGCCGGGCTTTCGTGGCTGGCATTGTGCTGTTCGTTGCCGCCTCGCTGGCCTGCGCGCTGGCGCCAGACGCCGTGGTACTGATAGCGTTTCGCGCCCTCCAGGGCATTGGCGCCGCGATCATGGTGCCGGGGAGCCTTGCCATCATCGCCAAGGCCTACCCAAAGAAAGAACGCGGCCGGGCGATCGGCATCTGGGCGGCGGCCTCGGCGCTGACAACCGCGCTTGGTCCGGTGCTCGGCGGCCTTGTGCTGTCCGCTTTTGGCGGCGGTATCTGGCGGGCGATCTTCGCCGTCAATCTGCCGCTTGGCCTGGTCTCGATCTATCTTTTGCTCGCCAAGATTCCGGCCGATGCGCCGACGGAGAAACGTAGCCTTGACCTTGGCGGTGGGGCGCTTGCGACGCTTGCCTTCGGTGCGCTCGCCTACGGGCTGACTTCGATGAGTTCCAGCGGCGAGGGCCATATGGCGGGGCCGAGCATTGCCGCCGGGGCCGTGCTGCTTGTCGTGTTTATCCTGTTCGAGCAGCGGCGGCGCGAGCCGATGATCGACCTCAGCCTGTTTCGCATAGGTGCTTTCGCAGGTGCCAATGTCGCGACTTTCTTCCTCTATTTCGCGCTGTCGGCCAATCTCTTCTATCTGCCGATGGTGCTGATCGCCGGCTGGGGGCTAAGCACGGCCGAGGTCGGCTTCATCTTCCTGCCGCTGTCGGCATCGATCGCGCTTCTGTCGGGACCCGTCGGCACGCTGTCGGACCGGATCGGGCCACGGTTTCCGATTGCCTGCGGCAGCCTGATCGTGGCGGTTGCCTTCGCCGGGCTGGCGTTGCTCGCCCATGCCGGTTTTCACCATTTCTGGACAGGCATCTTCCCCTTGATGGCGCTGATGGGGCTCGGCATGGCGTTGGTCGTGTCGCCATTGTCCACCGCGATCATGACGGCGGTGGAAGACAAGGATACCGGGGCTGCTTCCGGTATCAACAACGCCGTCTCACGCATCGGGGGCCTGATCGCGGTGGCGGCAATGGGGTCGCTCGCTGCCTGGGTCTATGCCAAAACGCTGGAGATAAATGCCGCGCCCGGCGTTCCCGGCTTTGGCGAACCGGCACCGATCGGCCTTGCGCCGGCACTCGATGCGGCGAGGGTCGCCGCCAGCGACGCCGCTTTTTCCGCCGTTTCCGCGGTGACCGCGCTGGTATGCCTGCTTTCGGCTGTCATTGCGTGGATGACGATTTCCGGCGAGGCGCTGCCGTGGTCGCGCGCCGAACCGCGGCAGGACTGAGGCTGGCGCAATCCCAGCAAAAATGTGCAGCGGTTTTCCGTTTGGAATGATCGAAAAACAAAGAGTTAGAGCGGATCAGCGTGTCTGCGCTGGGCAGCTCCAGGACTCAGCCTTCGATCTTGGCGCTGGCGACCTTCAGCGAATTGCCATCTTCCTGCTTCAAGAGATCGTCGATGCGTTCGCGCTCGCGTTTGAAGGCGACGAGGTCGTCTCCCTTGAGCACCTTGCCGACCGGCAGGCGCACGCGCATCGGATCCACCTTGGTGCCATTGACGATCAGTTCGTAGTGCAGGTGCGGGCCGGTGGCGAGGCCGGTCTGGCCGAGATAGCCGATGGTCTGGCCCTGGCGCACGTGCATGCCCGGCTCCATGCCCTTGGCAAAGGCGCTCTGGTGATTGTACGAGGTCTCGTAGCCATTGGCATGGCGGATGATGATCTGCTTGCCATAGCCGCCGGCCCAGCCGACCTTCTCGATGACGCCGTTGCCGGCGGCGATGATCGGCGTGCCGATCGGGGCCGCCCAGTCGACGCCGGTGTGCATGCGGACATAGCCGAGGATCGGATGCTTGCGGGCACCGAAGCCGGAGCGGAATTTTCCGGCCGGCAACGGGTTGCGCAGCAGGAATTGCTGGGCGCTCGAGCCGTCTTCGTCGAAATAGTCCGTACTGCCGTCCTGCATCTGGAAGCGGTAGAAATTGCGCGTCGTGCCGCCGAAGGTTGCCGAGACATAGAGAAGCTCGGAACTATCCGAGGTCTGATCATCGCCATCGGGCTGCGAGAACAGCACTTCGAGGCGGTCGGAGGGATTGAGGCGGGACTGGAAGTCGACATCGGATGCCAACA
>NZ_JAIUIN010000028.1:25000-27500 GCF_020165665.1 Mesorhizobium sp. BH1-1-4 | reverse complement strand
GAAACCGATTGCCTACAAACAGTGGGAGCCCGCAAGGGTGACCACGTACCTTTTGTATAATGGGTCAGCGACTTAGTGTGACGAGCAAGCTTAAACCGCTAGGTGTAGGCGCAGCGAAAGCGAGTCTGAACAGGGCGTTCAGTTCGTCGCATTAGACCCGAAACCGAGTGATCTAGCCATGAGCAGGTTGAAGGTAAGGTAACACTTACTGGAGGACCGAACCCATAACTGTTGCAATAGTTCGGGATGACTTGTGGCTAGGGGTGAAAGGCCAATCAAACTCGGAAATAGCTGGTTCTCCGCGAAATCTATTTAGGTAGAGCGTCGACCGAATACCCCAGGGGGTAGAGCACTGGATGGGCTAGGGGTCCTCACCGGATTACCAAACCTAACCAAACTCCGAATACCTGGGAGTACTAGTCGGCAGACACACGGCGGGTGCTAACGTCCGTCGTGAAAAGGGAAACAACCCTGACCTACAGCTAAGGTCCCCAAGTTATGGCTAAGTGGGAAAGGATGTGAGGATCCCAAAACAACCAGGATGTTGGCTTAGAAGCAGCCATCATTTAAAGAAAGCGTAACAGCTCACTGGTCTAAATAAGGGTCTTTGCGCCGAAAATGTAACGGGGCTAAAGCCATACACCGAAGCTTAGGGTTCGTAGCAATACGAGCGGTAGCGGAGCGTTCTGTAAGCTGATGAAGCCATACCCGTGAGGGGTGGTGGAGGTATCAGAAGTGCGAATGCTGACATGAGTAACGTAAGGGGAGTGAGAGACTCCCCCGCCGAAAGACCAAGGGTTCCTGCTTAAAGCTAATCTGAGCAGGGTTAGCCGGCCCCTAAGACGAGGCGGAAACGCGTAGTCGATGGGAACCACGTTAATATTCGTGGGCTTGGAGGTAGTGACGGATCATTGAGGTAGTCCAATCTTATCGGATTGAACGGGCTGCTGCGTGGTTCCAGGAAATAGCTCCTCCTTATAAACCGTACCCGAAACCGACACTGGTGGTCTGGTAGAGTATACCAAGGCGCTTGAGAGAACTATGCTGAAGGAACTCGGCAAATTGCACGCGTAACTTCGGAAGAAGCGTGACCCTTTTCTGCGCAAGCAGAGGAGGGTGGCACAGACCAGGGGGTAGCGACTGTTTATCAAAAACACAGGGCTCTGCGAAGTCGCAAGACGACGTATAGGGTCTGACGCCTGCCCGGTGCTGGAAGGTTAAGAGGAGGGGTGCAAGCTCTGAATCGAAGCCCCAGTAAACGGCGGCCGTAACTATAACGGTCCTAAGGTAGCGAAATTCCTTGTCGGGTAAGTTCCGACCTGCACGAATGGCGTAACGACTTCCCCGCTGTCTCCAGCATAGACTCAGTGAAATTGAATTCCCCGTGAAGATGCGGGGTTCCTGCGGTTAGACGGAAAGACCCCGTGCACCTTTACTATAGCTTTACATTGGCATTCGTAGTGGCATGTGTAGGATAGGTGGTAGGCTTTGAAACCTGGGCGCCAGCTCAGGTGGAGCCACCCTTGAAATACCACCCTTATTACTATGGATGTCTAACCGCGGCCCGTTATCCGGGTCCGGGACAATGTATGGTGGGTAGTTTGACTGGGGCGGTCGCCTCCTAAAGAGTAACGGAGGCGCGCGATGGTGGGCTCAGAACGGTCGGAAATCGTTCGCTGAGTGCAATGGCATAAGCCTGCCTGACTGCGAGACTGACAAGTCGAGCAGAGACGAAAGTCGGTCATAGTGATCCGGTGGTCCCGCGTGGAAGGGCCATCGCTCAACGGATAAAAGGTACGCCGGGGATAACAGGCTGATGACCCCCAAGAGTCCATATCGACGGGGTTGTTTGGCACCTCGATGTCGACTCATCGCATCCTGGGGCTGGAGCAGGTCCCAAGGGTATGGCTGTTCGCCATTTAAAGCGGTACGTGAGTTGGGTTCAGAACGTCGTGAGACAGTTCGGTCCCTATCTGCCGTGGGTGTAGGAATATTGAAAGGATCTGTCCCTAGTACGAGAGGACCGGGATGGACGGATCTCTGGTGGACCTGTTGTGGCGCCAGCCGCATAGCAGGGTAGCTATATCCGGACGGGATAACCGCTGAAGGCATCTAAGCGGGAAACCCACCTTAAAACGAGTATTCCCTGAGAACCGTGGAAGACGACCACGTTGATAGGCCGGGTGTGGAAGAGCGGCAACGCTTGAAGCTTACCGGTACTAATAGTTCGATCGGCTTGATCGTTCTCATTCCTTATGCCCATCTGACAAAGTCAGATGGTCTTGCCAGCGCTCACGCATGAGCGGCCCTTACGGGCCTATGCTCCGCGAGGGCGCCGGAAAACCGGCGACGCGCAGTCGCGCTTGCGGGCTTTGCCCGAAGCAACCTGCACAAGACGTCGCCAAGGCACAAAAAACAGCTTCTCGAATAACGTGCGTTTTGCCGACCTGGTGGTTATGGCGGAGCGGCTGCACCCGATCCCATTCCGAACTCGGCCGTG
>NZ_JAIUIN010000028.1:0-20000 GCF_020165665.1 Mesorhizobium sp. BH1-1-4 | reverse complement strand
ACCCGGACCAGGCCAGTGGCGATTGAGAGACAAGCGGAACCTTCTGGAAAGTAGGGCCATAGTGGGTGACAGCCCCGTACGCGTAATGCAATCAATCGTCCTCGAGTAAGGCGGGACACGTGAAATCCTGTCTGAAATTGGGGGGACCACCCTCCAAGCCTAAGTACTCGTGCATGACCGATAGCGAACTAGTACCGTGAGGGAAAGGTGAAAAGCACCCCGACAAGGGGAGTGAAAGAGTACCTGAAACCGATTGCCTACAAACAGTGGGAGCCCGCAAGGGTGACCACGTACCTTTTGTATAATGGGTCAGCGACTTAGTGTGACGAGCAAGCTTAAACCGCTAGGTGTAGGCGCAGCGAAAGCGAGTCTGAACAGGGCGTTCAGTTCGTCGCATTAGACCCGAAACCGAGTGATCTAGCCATGAGCAGGTTGAAGGTAAGGTAACACTTACTGGAGGACCGAACCCATAACTGTTGCAATAGTTCGGGATGACTTGTGGCTAGGGGTGAAAGGCCAATCAAACTCGGAAATAGCTGGTTCTCCGCGAAATCTATTTAGGTAGAGCGTCGACCGAATACCCCAGGGGGTAGAGCACTGGATGGGCTAGGGGTCCTCACCGGATTACCAAACCTAACCAAACTCCGAATACCTGGGAGTACTAGTCGGCAGACACACGGCGGGTGCTAACGTCCGTCGTGAAAAGGGAAACAACCCTGACCTACAGCTAAGGTCCCCAAGTTATGGCTAAGTGGGAAAGGATGTGAGGATCCCAAAACAACCAGGATGTTGGCTTAGAAGCAGCCATCATTTAAAGAAAGCGTAACAGCTCACTGGTCTAAATAAGGGTCTTTGCGCCGAAAATGTAACGGGGCTAAAGCCATACACCGAAGCTTAGGGTTCGTAGCAATACGAGCGGTAGCGGAGCGTTCTGTAAGCTGATGAAGCCATACCCGTGAGGGGTGGTGGAGGTATCAGAAGTGCGAATGCTGACATGAGTAACGTAAGGGGAGTGAGAGACTCCCCCGCCGAAAGACCAAGGGTTCCTGCTTAAAGCTAATCTGAGCAGGGTTAGCCGGCCCCTAAGACGAGGCGGAAACGCGTAGTCGATGGGAACCACGTTAATATTCGTGGGCTTGGAGGTAGTGACGGATCATTGAGGTAGTCCAATCTTATCGGATTGAACGGGCTGCTGCGTGGTTCCAGGAAATAGCTCCTCCTTATAAACCGTACCCGAAACCGACACTGGTGGTCTGGTAGAGTATACCAAGGCGCTTGAGAGAACTATGCTGAAGGAACTCGGCAAATTGCACGCGTAACTTCGGAAGAAGCGTGACCCTTTTCTGCGCAAGCAGAGGAGGGTGGCACAGACCAGGGGGTAGCGACTGTTTATCAAAAACACAGGGCTCTGCGAAGTCGCAAGACGACGTATAGGGTCTGACGCCTGCCCGGTGCTGGAAGGTTAAGAGGAGGGGTGCAAGCTCTGAATCGAAGCCCCAGTAAACGGCGGCCGTAACTATAACGGTCCTAAGGTAGCGAAATTCCTTGTCGGGTAAGTTCCGACCTGCACGAATGGCGTAACGACTTCCCCGCTGTCTCCAGCATAGACTCAGTGAAATTGAATTCCCCGTGAAGATGCGGGGTTCCTGCGGTTAGACGGAAAGACCCCGTGCACCTTTACTATAGCTTTACATTGGCATTCGTAGTGGCATGTGTAGGATAGGTGGTAGGCTTTGAAACCTGGGCGCCAGCTCAGGTGGAGCCACCCTTGAAATACCACCCTTATTACTATGGATGTCTAACCGCGGCCCGTTATCCGGGTCCGGGACAATGTATGGTGGGTAGTTTGACTGGGGCGGTCGCCTCCTAAAGAGTAACGGAGGCGCGCGATGGTGGGCTCAGAACGGTCGGAAATCGTTCGCTGAGTGCAATGGCATAAGCCTGCCTGACTGCGAGACTGACAAGTCGAGCAGAGACGAAAGTCGGTCATAGTGATCCGGTGGTCCCGCGTGGAAGGGCCATCGCTCAACGGATAAAAGGTACGCCGGGGATAACAGGCTGATGACCCCCAAGAGTCCATATCGACGGGGTTGTTTGGCACCTCGATGTCGACTCATCGCATCCTGGGGCTGGAGCAGGTCCCAAGGGTATGGCTGTTCGCCATTTAAAGCGGTACGTGAGTTGGGTTCAGAACGTCGTGAGACAGTTCGGTCCCTATCTGCCGTGGGTGTAGGAATATTGAAAGGATCTGTCCCTAGTACGAGAGGACCGGGATGGACGGATCTCTGGTGGACCTGTTGTGGCGCCAGCCGCATAGCAGGGTAGCTATATCCGGACGGGATAACCGCTGAAGGCATCTAAGCGGGAAACCCACCTTAAAACGAGTATTCCCTGAGAACCGTGGAAGACGACCACGTTGATAGGCCGGGTGTGGAAGAGCGGCAACGCTTGAAGCTTACCGGTACTAATAGTTCGATCGGCTTGATCGTTCTCATTCCTTATGCCCATCTGACAAAGTCAGATGGTCTTGCCAGCGCTCACGCATGAGCGGCCCTTACGGGCCTATGCTCCGCGAGGGCGCCGGAAAACCGGCGACGCGCAGTCGCGCTTGCGGGCTTTGCCCGAAGCAACCTGCACAAGACGTCGCCAAGGCACAAAAAACAGCTTCTCGAATAACGTGCGTTTTGCCGACCTGGTGGTTATGGCGGAGCGGCTGCACCCGATCCCATTCCGAACTCGGCCGTGAAACGCTCCAGCGCTGATGGTACTTCGTCTCAAGACGCGGGAGAGTAGGTCGCTGCCAGGTCTGCTAAACGCACGTTCGTCTCACATCCGATCTCAAAAGATCAGCATGGAGAGAAATCTTCTCTTCACGAACAAGGCCCGCCAAGGGACCACGGGCCGCGTAAGCGGCCCTTTCATTTGGTGGATAAGAATACGCAGTCGCCTAAACGCGACCGCAGGGTTGACGCGGGGTGGAGCAGCCCGGTAGCTCGTCAGGCTCATAACCTGAAGGTCACAGGTTCAAATCCTGTCCCCGCAACCAATATTCAAACGCCCGTGGCTAATGCCGCGGGCGTTTTTGCGTTTGAGGGGCAGAAGCGCTTTGACGTAAGCCATTACTGACCTTCTGCCTCCGTTATTTGTAAGCGCTGTTTCGGCAGCGCATTTCGCACGTGGCCGTGAGGAACGGATGATCGGAGCCTTTGAGGGCTTCGACGCATGGCGATTTCAGAGCTTACGCTCGAGTCCAAGGCAACCACCGGCAGGGCGACATGATCGGGATGATTGCGAGTTTGGTCATAGCTGGCCTGAGTGGATACGTGCTTTTGCGCCAATAGAGAGCTTGACCGGCAGCTTAAATGGATGTGCAGTAGTTGTAGGGCGACGTGGGGGGATAAAAAGTGAGAATCGGAACCACTATTTTAAGTGTTACTACGGCAGTAGCGCTGACTATTAGTTTTCCCATGTCAGCAAACGCTGACGCCAAATCGGCCGCGTATGAAGGCGGATACATAATGGCGGCTTTTGGTTCGTGCCCTGTTACGGCCATATTTGGCTCTATGAGCAAATTTATCAAATACCAAGGCTCAAAAGATTACAATCGCGGCTTTGCCACCTTCGAGGCCGCGCTTAAAAAAGGCCCTCGGCCAAGCAAGTTATGCTTCGATGCAGCGCGTGAAAGCGGTTTCTTCAGCGTGCGCTAGGCATTAGGGACAGGGCGTGGTGTTTTTTCAACTCCAGACACAAGCCTATCTCCGATCCCAATACAGGATCGGCAACCTCACAGATCGCCATCGATCCCGAAAGGTGACCCGGAAACACCGCCTACGGTTATTTCATGCCATGGTGCCGCCGCGCGATCGCTTTCTCTCGGCGGCGGCGAGCAGATCCACAAAGGCGCGCACCTTGGCCGGCCGGAACCTTGCCGGCGGAAAGACGGCGTGGATGCCGCCGGTGGGCAAGGCCCAGTCGGCGAAGACCGGCACCAGCCGTCCCTCGGCGATATCGTCGCTGACGCCGTAGTCGGGAAACACGCCCAGGCCTATGCCGGCAAGCACGCAGGCATGGGCGGCCGGGCTCTTGTCGCATGTCATGACCGGGTTGAGCTCGGTCAGCACCTTGTCGCCATCCCTGGAAAACAGCCATTGGCCGATGCCGCGAAGCTGGGCGTTTCCGACCCAGGCCAGCGATCGCGCCTGCCGCGGGCTCACGCCCGGCGGCAGGCTTGCGGCGAAAGCGGGACTTGCCACCACGATCTGCCGTATCGTGCCCAGGCGCCGCGCCTGGTTGGAGGAATCGGCAAGCCAGCCGACGCGAATGCCGAGGTCGATCTGCTCGTCGACAAGGTTGCTTATCGCATCATCGAAGATCGCTTCGATGCGCATATGCGGATAGGTCTTGAGATAGGCGGCGATGACCGGTGCAACGATCTTCGTGCCGTAGTCGAGTGGCGCTGTCAGTCTCAACATTCCCGCCGGTTCGACGGCCGCTCGCGAAATCTCGCCATAGGCGGCCTCCGCTTCGCGCAGGATGATCATCGCACGATCATAGAAGAGGCGCCCCTCCTCGGTCGGCGCGACACGTCGCGTCGTGCGTCGCATGAGTGTCGCGCCCAATTCCTCCTCGAGCTTGCCAATCTGATGGCTGACCACCGCCTTGGCGACGCCAAGCCGGTCTGCCGCCGACGTGAAGGAGCCGGTCTCCATCACGGTGGTGAAATAGACGAGTCGGTTGAGGTTCAGCAGGTCGGCCAAGATGATCGCTTTTGTCTGATTGGATCAGACAGTTTGTACTATTGATGGGTATTTATCGCAAGGTCGTCCTCTGCCACATAGGAGCAAGACACTTGACGGTCACGACGCGGTCTCGCCGTGGCAAGGACATCATGCAATCATGAGCACTTCAGACGTGACTTACCTTTTCGATCCGCTCTGCGGCTGGTGCTACGGCGCCACGCCGATGCTGGACAAATTGGCGGCCAGTGGCGTGCGCGTCGAATTGCTGCCGACCGGCCTGTTTTCCGGGGCCGGGGCGCGTCCGATGGATGAAGGGTTTGCCGCTCATGCCTGGGCGAATGATCAACGCATCGGGCGCCTGACCGGACAACCCTTCACGCAGGCCTATCAGCGGAATGTCCTCAACGTTCGCGGCACCTTGCTGGACTCCCATGCCGCCACGCTCGGCATCAGCGCCGCGGGCCTGGAAGACCCGAGCCGCCGGTTGACCGCGCTCAAGGCTATCCAACGTGCGCGCTACGTCGACGGCCGCGATATCGTAACTGTCGAGGGCGTGGTTGCCGTGCTCGCCGACACTGGCATGATGGATGCCGCCGCGATCCTGAAGAACCCGACCGAAACCTTGCTGACGGCTCACCGCGAGCTGGTCGGTCGCGGCCGCGCGCTGTTCGAGCGCCTGCATGCCAATGGCGTGCCCTCGCTGGCGGTCATCCGCAACGAAGCGCCCCGGCTCATCGGTTCGAACGCGCTGTTCGGCAGCTTCGACAATCTCGTCGCCCATATCGCCGCGGCGTGATCTCCACCAATCGGCCCTCCAACAGGAAATGGAAGAAGACATGGCAAAAGTTGCTCTCATAGGCGCCTCCGGCGCCGTCGGTTCGCGCCTGCTCAAGGAACTCTCCGACCGTGGCCATACGGTCACCGGCATCGCCCGCAGTCCGGAAAAGATCGCGGCGCTGCCCGGCGTGACCGCCAGGAAGGGCGATGTCCTCGACAGGCAAGGTCTCACCGACCTGATCCGCGGGCATGATGTCGTGATCAGCTCGGTGCATTTCCTGGACAGCGACCCCGACACACTGATCGCCGCGGTGCGCGCCTCGGGCGTGAAGCGTTATCTCGTCGTGGGTGGCGCGGGCAGTCTCGAAGTGGCGCCCGGCAAGCGCCTGGTCGATACGCCCGAATTCCCCGCGATCTACAAGGCCGAAGCACAGAAGGGCGCGGACTTCCTGGACAGGCTTAGGACGGTCGAGGATCTCGACTGGACGTTCTTGTCGCCGTCGGCCCTGTTCGTTCCGGGCGAGCGCACCGGCAAATTCCGACTTGGCAAGGACACGCTTCTCGCCTCGGACAAGGGCAGCAGCATTTCCTTCGAGGACTATGCCATCGTCATGGTCGACGAGATCGAGAAGCCGACGCATATCCGGCAGCGTTTCACCGTCGGCTATTGATGCAGGGAACGGCGCCGGCGGTTGTCGGTCGGCGCCGGTTCGACTGCCGGCGCAGCGACCGCCGCCGGGCTGAGCCGGTTATGTCTGGAACCGCGCCTTCAGCCAGGCGGTGATGGCGTCGAAGTCGGTCGGTCTGGTCGTGTCGACATCGAACAGCGGGCCACGCCGCAGCGGTTCGGCGCGCTTGGCCAATTCGATCAGCTCGGGGATGTAGGCGGCGCCGGGATGACCGGGGAGACGCTGACCGAGCCGGGCACCGTAGCGCTCGGCCAGAACCTCACCGGGCGCGTGGCACCAGATTTCCACGGTGTGTTCGACACCGGCCTTGCGCAGATGATCCTCGAGCACCTGCCGCGGCTGGAAACCGAACCACGCGTCGACGATGAAGGTGCTGCCGGCCGGAGCGTCGCCAACGAGCGACCAGATTGCCTGGTAGCTGGCGCGGCCGAGCGTGCGGTTGAATTCACGGTCGGCGCCGCCGAGCACTTCGAGGAACGGATTCTTGACCGTGTCGAGCGCGAGCAGCGGCCATCCCATGCGGTCGGCGATGCCGCGCGACACGGTGCTCTTGCCGCTGGCCGGGATGCCATTGACGAGCACGGCGCGTCTGGCGCGGCCAGGCTGACCTGAAAGCGATGCCAGCGTCGAAAGCGCCTGCAGCCCGGCGCCGATCACCCCGGCGTCGTCGCCGAGCCGAGCCGGCTCGACCGGGCATTGGTACCAAGGCGCCAACGCCGGCGCATGGCCGAGCGCCCTGTGTGCCGCCAGGCCAAGCCCGCCGCCAAGCAGGACGAGGTCGGGGTCGAACATGGCGACGGTGGTATCGATCGCAGCGCGCAGCGGCCTTGCCCAGGCTTCCAGAATGCCGCGCGCCTTGACGTCGCCGGCCGCGTCGCGGGCAAAGAGCTGATCGACCGAAACGTCGGGTCCAAAGCCGGCGCGCGCGATGTGGCGGCCGAGCGCCGTGCCGGAACTGGTGGTTTCGACGCAGCCACGCCGCCCGCAGGCGCAGAGCTCGCCATTGACGTCGACAGTGATATGGCCAAGTTGCCCGGCCGTCGCCCGGCCACGCATGATCCGCCGGTTCTGGACGACGGCGCCGCCGATGCCGGTGCCGATGGTGAACATGGCGATGTTGTCGTGGCCTTGGCCGGCGCCCAGGGCCATCTCGGCGGCCAGCGCCATGTTGCAGTCATTGTCGAGGATGACAGGCTTGCCGGCCATGTCTTCCAGGCGCCGCGCCAGCGCAACCGAGGCAAGGTTGACATAGCCCCCCGACAGGACCGCGCCGCGCCGCGTGTCGACGCGGCCGGGAACGCCAACGCCGATGGCTGCCACGTCAGGTGTGTCGAGAAGGCGCACCATGTCGGCGATGCGGCCAAGCACCAGTTCCGGGTCAGGCGCGCTCTTCTCGCTGAGGCGCTTGAGGATCTCTCCCGTGCCGGAGATGCGGGCGGCACGCAAATTGGTGCCGCCGATATCGATCCCTATGGCCATCGACTTTTGTGGCATGACGTCCTGCACGTGCCCCAACGCGGATATCAGGCGGCGGCCTTCTGCCGATAGTGCCCGATCACCGCCTGGATCTCGCGCAATCGCGGCACCGCGATGGTCTTAAGCCTTTCGCGCTGAATGTCACGGTCGAGCGAGATGCAATCCTTCCACAGGGAACGGCCGGCGATCACACCGGAGGCGCCATTTTGCATGGCGATCTCGACCTGGCCGAGGAAGGTGGCGTGGTTGACGCCGGCCGAAAGCACCGCCCATGGCACCTCGCCGGCCATTTCTGTGATGTTGGCACAGGCTTCCGGCGTTCCGGGGTAGGGAAGCTTCAGCACCTTGGCGCCGCATTCCAGCGAAATCCTGGTACCTTCCTCGACCAGCCAAGGCGTCTTGGCCGCGTAATCCTGCGGGCTTTCCCCTTCAAGCTGATAGGTCAGGAATTCGACGACGAGCAGCAGATCCTCTTTGCCGAAGTCGGTGATGCATTGGCGCAGGATGGCGATGTTGTGCTCGTTGGCTTGCGGCTTGTCGGCCCTGAGATAGACCATGATCTTGCCGCCCGTGCCGCCGAGTTCGCGCACGCGTCGCGCATCGATGCCGGGAACCAGCCGCGACAGGCGGTAGCCTTCCGGCGAAACGTCGAAGCCGGAGGCGTCGAGGCCGATGAGGAGCGCGGTATCCCGGTTCAGCACGCCCTCGTCGACCACCCTCGGCACCGCGCAGAGCGGGTCGAGCAACACGCAGGACGCCGCGCTGGCGAGGTAGCGCGTGATGTCGGCCTTGGTGTCGCCGAGCATGTCGTTGGTGATCAGGGCCTGTTCCGCGGGGTCCGACGCCAGCAAGGTGCGCATGCCGCCGCGCTGGTCGCAGGCGATGGCCACCATGGCCCCATCCTTGCCGCATATCTGCTGGTACCCGCGCAGTTCCGCGGTGGTCATCTTGGTCATGGTCTTCTGTCCGATGTTGGCGCTCTCGCCGAGGCGCTGATCCCGTGGAAACAATGGTCGGTTGCCTGCCTGCCGGCAGGAAGATTTTGCCGCCTTGATGCATCGCCGGCTGCCTGGACAGGCAGCCTTGCCGGCGCGTGGCCTGGTGTGGCCCTCAAGTTGCGAGTTCGCCGGATTTGCGCGATAACTCCCATCGGCGTATACGTGTGTAACACGTTGCTGAAAGGAATTGCAAGCTGTCTGTTCCCTCCGTCCAGGACGCGACCGCATCGCGCACGATGCTGCACACGGTTGCCAAGCTGCATTATCTGGAGGAGATGTCGCAGGTCGACATTGCGCGGCAGCTCGGCGTCTCCACCGCGACGATTTCGCGTTTGCTGCAGCGGGCGCGGGCCGAGGGCATCGTGCGCATCGAGGTCATCGACCTGGCGACGCCGGAGGACATTACCAGGCAATTGGTCGACGGGCTGAAATTGCGTGATGCCGCGGTTGTCGAGACGCCGGCGGCGGGCGCGCTGACGGCGCTCTCAGCGCCGCTTGGCGCTTTGCTCAGGCAGGCGCAACTGGTGGCCGGCTCCGTGGTCGCCATCGGCTGGGGGCGCGCCGTGCGCGAGGTCATTCGATCCGGCCTGCCGCGCATGCCGGGGGTGCTGACGGTGGCCGCGACCGGCGGCATGCAGCAGCATGCGGCGCATTTTCAGGTCAATGAATTCGTGCGGCTTGCCGCGGAGGAGTTCGGTGGCACGCCGCACTTCATCCACGCTCCGTATCTGCCATCGAGTGAGCTGCGCGAGGTGTTCCTGCGCGACGCTGCCATCCGCGATGCCGTCGCGCTTTGGGAGAGAACCGATGTGGCGATCGTCGGCATCGGCCTGCCGCATGCCATCAACGCGCCCGAGGCGAGTGCCGCCACGCCAAGCGAGCAGGCGCTTGTTCACGCGGCCGGCGACGTGCTTCGTCATTACTTCGACGCGGAGGGCGCCCTGATCGCCTGGGAAGGGGAGAGCCGGATGATCGCCATGTCGCCGGCGCAGCTTCGCGCCGTGCCGCTGGTGATCGGCGTCGCCGCCTCGCCGGAAAAGGCGACGGCAATCATCGGCGCCGTCCGGGCCGGGCTCATCAACACGCTGGTGACGGACACAAAGACGGCGCAGGCCATCCTCGCGGCCCTTGCAACGCGATAGCGGCAGGTAGGCCGGACCGAGGCCGCACTGGTGACGCGCAGAGAAGCCGTTGCGAAATCGATTGTGTCGCCGGGGCGTCGGGACGATAGTTCGCCGGGACTCCAAGGAGCAGTCGAATGCCGTCTGGAAAAGCCGGTGTTGCGGTCTCGGAAAAACCGAGTTGCAATTTATTTCTGCAAAGTGTTACAAACTGCGAACCCGGTGCGCAGGCATCTCGGGCGCGGTGGTTCTCTCACCTCGCGGAGGCGAGGAAAGCGACCACGGCTATTGTGCCGGCCAGCTGGACCGGCTGAGATTTAGACTGGAGGGCGCTTGGGAGGAGCTGCCCGCGAAAGCAAACAGGCGTTCCCGGCCGTCGGCATCGCGTGAGCGGATGACGGCCATCCAATGTCACTTGCAACGGCAGAATTGCCAACAATGAGGAGGATGTCATGAAGAAGATCGTAGCCGGGCTCGCGGCGCTTGCCGTCAGCGCCACGGTGCTGATGGCGCCCGCGCAGGCGCAGGACAAGAAATACACCATCGCGCTCATTCCGGGCCTCACCACCGACGGCTTCTATATCACCATGCGCAAGGGCGCCCAGGCGGCAGCCGATGCGCTCGGCGTGACCTTGGTTTTCCAGGGCGCCCCGGACTTCAACCCTGTCACACAGGTGCCGGTTCTCGACGCGGTCATCGCCAAGAAACCGGACGCGATCCTGATCGCGCCGACGGACAAGGTTCAGCTGGTCGAGCCTCTGCGCAAGGCCAATGACGCCGGCATTCCGGTCATCACAGTCGATACGTTCATCGGCAGCGGCGTCTATCAGACAGGCGCCGGCGATGCCGATTTCCCGCTGGCCTACATTGCCTCGGACAATGTGCTGGGCGGCGAGATCGCGGCGCGCGCTCTGGCCACCGCCATTGGCGACAAGGGCAAGGTCTATGTGTCGAACGTCAAGCCCGGCATTTCGACCACCGACCAGCGCGAGGAGGGCTTCAAGAAGGAGATGGCCAAGCATACGGGCATCACCGTTCTGGAAACCCAGTTCAACGATGACGACGCCAACAAGGCGGCCTCGCAGCTGCAGGCTGTCTTCGCGCGCAATCCCGACCTGGTCGGCGTGTTCGGCGCCAATCTGTTCTCGGCGCTCGGTGCCGCCAACGGCGTCAAGCAGGCCGGGCAGACCGGCACGGTCAAGGTGGTTGCCTTCGATGCGCCGACCAGCATCGTCGACAACATCAATACCGGTCTCGTGGACGTGGCAATCGCCCAGCATCCGGCCGAGATCGGCTATTACGGCGTCGTTTCGGCCTATGCCCACCTGACCGGCCACTCAATCCCGGTCACGATCGGCACCGGCTTCACGATCATGAACAAGTCCAACGTCGCGGATCCGAACATCTCGAAGTATCTCTACTCCGAGTAGGTCCAGACGAGCTTGGCTCCTCCCGGTCAGCCGGGAGGAGGCCTGCGCCGGGTCCCGGCTGATCGGGGCCTTGTTCGAACGAGCCGCGCCGCGGAGTATCCATGACCTCGACATCCCTAGCAAAGCCGGCCGAGCAGCATGTCGCTCCTCAGGCGGATCATGGCGATCCGGCCAAGGGCCTGATCGCACGCATTGCCGAAGGGCGCGCCTGGCTGTTCCTTGCCGGTCTTCTCATCTGCTTCGAGATCTGGTCGAGGGTCGCCTTCGGCGCCACCTTCGTGCTCAATCCGTTCAACCTGCAGTCCATCGCGATCTTTGCCGTGGCGCCGCTGCTGCTGGCGACCGGGCAGACCTTCGTCATCATTTCAGGCGGTATCGACCTGTCGCTGGGCTTCATCATGGGCCTGGCCGCCGTCATCGCCGCGCATGCGACCAACATGGCGGGTGCGGCCATTCCGTTGCCGCTTGCCATGCTGGCCGGCATTCTGGCGGCGGTGATCGTCGCCGGCGTGCCCGGCATCATCAACGGCCTGCTGATATCACGTCTCAAGGTGCCACCCTTCATCGGTACGCTCGGCATGTTCGGCGTGGCGCGCGGCGCTGCCTTCCTGCTTGCCGGCGGCACGACGGTGCCGGTGCAGAATTCCTGGTTCGCGCTGCTCGGCAACGGCAAATTCCAAGGCATTCCCTATCTGGTGCTGATCACCGCCGTCTTCGTCATCGTCATGCACTATCTGCTCAGCCAGACGCGTTTCGGCCAGCACAATTACGCCATCGGCGCCAATGTGCAGGCGGCGCGCCGGTCCGGTATCGACATCAGGGGCCATATCCTGCGCCTCTATGTGCTGTCGGCGATGTGCGCGGGCCTTGGCGGTGCGCTCTATGCCGCGCGCTTCACGGCCGGTGCGGCGCAAGCCGGCGAACCGCTGCTGCTCGACAGCGTCGCGGCTGTCGTGATCGGCGGCGCCAGCCTGTTCGGCGGCTCCGGCACCATCTTCGGCACGGTTGCCGGGGCGCTGGTGATCGCGGTCATCCAGTACGGGCTGGTCTTCGTCAATGTCGAGCCGTTCTGGCAGTTCATCGCCGTCGGCGTCGTCATCATCATTTCCGTGCTCATAGACCAGGCGCAGCGCCGGTTCAGTGGAGGCCGCCAGGATGAATAGCATCGACCAGAACACCGCCTTGCTCGAAGTCCGCAACCTGTCCAAGCACTTTGGCGCCGTGCGTGCGCTCAGCGATTTCTCCATGGCCGTGCGGCCGGGCGAAGTGGTGGCGCTTGCCGGCGACAACGGCGCCGGCAAGTCGACGCTGATCAAGGCGATCTCGGGCGTGTTCCAGCCCACGGGTGGCGAAATCCTGCTCAGGGGCCAGCCGGTGGCGTTCGCGACGCCGCAGGAGGCGCGCGAAAAAGGCATCGAGACGATCTATCAGGATCTGGCTCTGGCCGACAATCTGTCGATCGGCGCCAACATCTTCCTTGGCCGCGAACCGATGCGCAAGGCGTTCGGCTTCCTGCCGGTGCTCGACCGCAAGGCGATGGCCGACGCTGCCAGGGAGACGATGAAGCGGCTGGACTTCCACGTCAGCCGCATGAACGCCCCGGTCAGCAACTTCTCCGGCGGCCAGCGCCAGGCCGTTGCCATCGGCCGCGCCGTCTATTGGGATGCGCAGATCCTGATCATGGACGAACCGACCGCCGCGCTCGGCGTGCCGGAACAGCGCAAGGTCATTTCGCTGATCCACCAGCTCAAGGCGCAAGGGCGAGGCGTGATCTTCATCTCGCACAATCTGCAGGACATCTTCGCTGTCTCGGACCGCATCGTCGTGCTGCGGCGCGGCGTCCAGGCCGGCGAGCGCAAGATCTCCGAGACCAATCATGATGAGGTCGTCAAGCTGATGGTCGGGGGATAGGCGGGTTTTCTCAGCGTGGTCTTGTTCCAAGACCGGGTCATGGTCTGTTTCTGTTCAATCGCGGTGCCGCCGCCACCAGCGCCTTGCCGACGGCCGATCGCGGCGTGTCGATGACGGCTCGGGCATCGCCGCTCTCGGCAATCCGTCCGGCATCGAGGAGGATGACGCGGTGGGCGATCGCGCGCACGACGCCAAGATCATGTGAAATGAAGAGGTAGGCGATCCGTTGCTCGCGCTGCAGGTCGAGCAGGAGGTCGAGGATTTGGCCGCGCACCGAGACATCGAGCGCCGACACCGCTTCGTCGAGCACGATCAGCGACGGCTTGGTGGCGATGGCGCGGGCGATGGCCACGCGCTGGCGCTGGCCGCCGGAGATTTCATGGATGGCACGTGGCGCGAGGTCGGGCGCCAGGCCGACGCGCTCCAGCAAGGCAGCGATGCGTCGCGGGCGCTCGGCGCGGGAGGCAATGCCATGGATGCGGAGCGGGTCGTCGAGGACGCGCGCGATGGTGGCGCGTGGGTTGAAGGCGGCCAGCGGATCCTGGAACACCATTTGCAGGCGCGCGCGACGGGTTCGAAGTGCCGAGCCGCCCAGAGCCAGGAAATCATCGCCCTCGAAGTCGATGCGTCCCCCATCCGGCTCGATCAGTCGCAGCACCAGCCGTGCGATCGTCGACTTGCCGCTCCCTGACGGCCCGGCCAGCGCCAGCGTTTCCCCGGGCTCGACATGAAAGGAGACATCGTCCGCCGCGGTGAGGGTCTTGCCGCCGCGGCTATAGCGTTTGGTGAGACCGGACACTGTGAGCAGGCTCATCCGCGCGTCCCACCCCGGTTCAGAAGCGGTTCGGCATCAAGACCGATATGGGCGTCGAGCAGGGTGCGTGTATAGGTCTGGGTCGGGGCATTGATGATCCGCGCCGTCGCGCCAAGCTCAACCAACTGGCCATGGCGGAAGACGGCGATGCGCTCGGCGAGTTCGGCGGCGAGCGCGATGTCATGGCTGATGAACAGCAGCGTCATGCCGTCTTCGGCCACCAGTCGCCGGATCAGCGCGACGATCTCGGCCTGTACGATGGTGTCGAGAGCGCTGGTCGCCTCGTCGGCGATCAGCAGTTTCGGCCCGGCGGCAATCGCGGCGGCAATCGCCACACGCTGCTTCTGGCCGCCGGAAAGCTGGTGCGGGTAGGCCCGCAGGGCGGAGTCAGGGTCGGGCAAGCGGACGCGTTCGAGCAATTGCTTTGCCTTGGCGAAGGACTGGGACCAGGTGAGGCCGAGATGCGTGTGCGCGACTTCGGCGATCTGCTTGCCGACGGTGATCACGGGATCGAGGCTGGCTGAGGGATCCTGGAAGACGAAGCCGATGTCGCGGCCGAGGAGGGGGGGCGCCTTGGCGCCCGACGTTGACGGCAAGAACCAATCGATGTGCCCCTCGATCCTGACACTTGCTGGCGACAGCCCCGCGATCGCCAACGCCAACGTGCTCTTGCCGGAGCCGCTTTCGCCGATGATAGCCAGCCGTTCGCCTGCCTGGACATCGAAAGTAATGTTCTTCAGCGCCGCCACCTCGCTGCCGTCGCGGCGATAGGTCACCGAGAGATCGCGGATCGATGCCAGCGCGGTCATGACAGGCCCCTGCGTACGGCCGTCGTCTCGACGATGCCTTCGCCGGCGAGATAGACGCCGAGCACCGTCAGCACCAGCGCAATACCCGGGACGATCGACAGGAAGGGCGCGGTGCGCAAGACAGTGCGGCCTTCGGCGATCATACCGCCCCAGGTGACCCTGTTGGGGTCGCCGAGGCCCAGGAAGGACAGGGCCGCTTCGGTGAGGATCGCGGCGGCGACGATCACCGATGACAGCGCCAGCACTGGCGGCAAGGCATTCGGCAGTACTTCGCGAAAGGCAATCGCCAGCGGATGCATACCGATGACGCGGGCGCCGGCGACATAGTCGCGTTCGCGGATGGAAAGGACTTCCGCGCGCGCCACGCGTGCCGGCCCCGTCCAGGTGCTGAGTGCGATCGCTACCACAACGACGCCGAGCGAAGGACCGACCACGCTGACGAAAGCCAGCGCCAGCAGGAAACCGGGCACGGTCTGGAACGCGTCGGTGATGCGCATCAGCACTTCGTCGACGAGGCCGCCGGCAAAGCCGGCCAGCGTGCCGACGACCGCGCCGACGACAAGGGCAGCGGCGGCGGCGGCGAGGCCGACAGCCAGCGAGGTGCGGGCGCCATGGAACAGTTCGGCCAGCACGTCGCGGCCGAGCCGGTCGGTGCCAAGCGGCAGCGACCAGTTTTGGAAGGGCGGCAGCAGCGCCGGGCCGGCGATGGCTTGCGGATCCCCGGGAAACAACAGAGATGCCGACAGCGCCATGGCGAACAGCATCGCCAGAAGGATGATGCCGGCAACCGCCTCGGGTGTGCGTAAAAAGCGATGCAGGCGTCTCATGCGCCGGCCTCGCTGGCGCCGACGCGCGGGTCGAGGAAGGCATAGGCAATGTCGACAAGCAGGTTGATGAGGATGACGAGCACAGCGCTGGTGAGGATGATGCCAAGCAGCAAGGGCGTGTCGCGTGCGGCCACCGCTTCTTGCGCCAGCCGGCCGAGGCCGGGCACGGCAAAGACGCTCTCGATGACGACGCTGCCACCCAGCATCTGCGCCGATTGCAGGCCAAGCATGGTGACCAGCGGCAATAGTGCGTTGCGGGCGACATGAGCGAGCACGATGCGGCGGCGCGAAAGCCCCCTGGCGCGGGCGGCCAGCACAAAATCCTGGCGCCAGGCCTCGGCCATGCCGGCGCGCATCATGCGCAGATAGAGCGCCAGATAGATGAAGCCCAGCGCGGAAACCGGCAGCACCAGGTGGATGGCGATGTCGGCGGCACGGTCGAGACCGGTCTTGTCGGAAGCGAGGGTCTCGATGCCGCCGATCGGCAGCCAGCGCAGGTCGACTGCGAAGATCACGATCAGCACCAGGCCGAGCCAGAAGCCAGGCACCGCGTAGAGCGCCAGCGAGGCGACGGAGAGAAAACGGTCGCGGAAGCTGCCGGGCCTTGCGCCGGCATAGATGCCGAGCGCCGAGCCGAGGCCGAACGAGAGCGCGGTGGCGCTGACCATCAGGATGAGCGTGGTCGGCAGGCGTTCCAAGATGACCTCGCGGATCGGCCGGGAGAAAGTGACGGACTGGCCGAGGTCGAGATGCAGCAGCGCCCAAAGATAGTTGGCGAGTCGCGTCAGCTCCGACTGATCGAGGCCCCAGCGATGGCGCAACAGCTCGATCATGCCGGCGTCGCCGCCGGTCGAGACGATGTAGGCGTCGACGGCGTCGCCCGGGGCTGCTTCGAGCAAGAGGAAGGTGCCGATAGTGACGATGAGGAGAACGAAGATGCTGCCGACGAGACGGCGGCGGATGAGGGTGAGGGCGCGGGTCATGATGATGGGACGCCGCTTGTAAACTTCTGAGGGCGTGCTCTACGGCGCCCCCCTCTGTCCTGCCGGACATCTCCCCCACTTGGGGGGAGATCAGCTGTCATCTCGGCTTTCGCCAATCTCCAAGGTTGCAGGGAAGTGTGAGGCGCGGAAACCGCCAATCTCCCCCCTTGTGGGGGAGATGTCCGGCAGGACAGAGGGGGGCGCGAAGGAACTCTCATTCTCCGAATCTGAGCACCCCAAACTTCGATCCGCAAGTGTGGGATCACCCCGCTAAATACGTGTCCGCCCAGTTCGAAACCGCCCAGCGCGGGTTGTTGGCGATGTTGCCGACCTTGTCGCTGGCGACGCTGATAAAACTCCATTCGGCGACGTTGATCAGCGGCAGGTCGGCCGCGACTTGCCTCTGGAACTCCTTGTAGAGGTCGGTACGCGCTGATGTGTCGAGCGTTTCCGAGGCCTTGGTGATCAGCGCGTCGAGCGCAGGGTTTTTGTAGCCGCCCTGGTTGGAGAAGGGCACGCCATCAGGAATGCCGCTCTGCACCAGGATGGTGGTCGAGATCGCGGGGTCGCCGCGAAACACCGGCGGGCCGACCGCGAGGTCGAAGGCGTGGTCGGTGTAGACAGCCTTGATGTGCGCGGCCGAGTCGTTGTTGACCAGTTGCGCGTCGATGCCGACGGCCGCGAGCGCCTGGCGCAGATAGTCGCCGAACTGTTTTGTCTCGTTGAAATAGGGCGCCGGCAAGAGCTTCAGCGAGAAACGGTTGCCGTCGGCGCCTTTCTTGTAGCCGGCCTCGTCGAGCAGCGCGTTGGCCTTGGCGACGTCGAAGGCGTAGGTCGGCACGTCGGCGGTGTAGAATTGCGGATCGTTCTTCGGCACCGGACCGGTGGCGGTGGCGGCGTAGCCGAGGAACACCGTCTTGACGACGAAGTCCCTGTCGATGGCATGGGCGATGGCCTGGCGGACCTTCACGTCGGCCAGTTCCTTGCGGCGATGGTTGATCTCGACGACGAGCTGGTAGGTCAGGGCCTCATAGCCCTTGGTGATGACCTTCAGGCCGGGAACCTTGGAGATGCGGTCGAGGTCGGCCAGCGGCACGGCCGAGAAAGCCGCGAGCTGGATTTCCTCAGCTTCCAGCGCCGCGGCGGCCGATGTGCGGTCGGGCAGGACGTGATAGATGATCTCGTCGAGATAGGGCTCGTCCTTGCCCCAATAGTCCGTGTTCTTGGTCAGACGGTAATACTGGCCGGCCTTGTACTCGCCGAACTTGAACGGCCCGGTGCCGATCGGCGCGTTGTTGGCCGGGTTGTCCTCGATCTTGCCGACCTCGTAGATGTGCTTGGGCACCACGCTCGATAGCGCCGGCAGCGCGTTGCGGATCAACTGGAACGGCGTCGGCTTGGCGAATTTGAACACGGCGGTCAGATCGTCTGGCGTGTCGACCGCACTGAGGTCCTTGAACACGGTGCGGCCGAGATTCTGCAGCGGCTTCCAGATCTGCAGCGCCGAGAAGGCGACGTCGGCCGAGGTGAACGGCTTGCCGTCATGCCATTTGACGCCATCGCGCAGCTTGAACGTCGCCGACAGTCCGTCGGCAGCGCCTTCCCAACTCAGCGCCAGCCTTGGCGCAAGCCCATCCTTGCCGTCGAAGGAGGCTTCCGCCAGCGTCTCGACGATCTTGCTGGAGATGAAGAAAACACCGTTGGAGGCGACGATCGCCGGATTGAGATTGCGCGGCTCGGAATCGGCGGCAAGCACGAGCCGCCCACCCTTCTTTGGCGTCTGTGCCCAACCCAATGTCGGCATGGCCGTGGAGGCCAGCAGCATTGCCGAGCCGGTAAGCATGGTGCGTCTGGAAATGGTGAAACCTGACATGATCGAACTCCGTCCTCTCCGCGCGGCCCGATCGGGTGCGACAACACCCCTCGAATGCCGGTGCGTGCATCGGCATCCCCGCGGTGGGGATTATGAGCCTTGCCGAGGGTTTCGCCAGAGACGGAATTGGCGCATCCTTGCTTGGCTTTGAAATTTTCGTCCGCTGGACCAGTTTAGCACAAGTCCATTCAATTCGGCTATCTGGTCGGACCAGATGTACGGAAATATGTGCGAATGACGACTTGGTGACCGACAGAAGGTGGTGCTCGCAAAGGTTCTGGCTGGACCAGAATGGGAAAAATGGTGCAGATTTGATAGCGGCCAGCAGATCGCTGCGAAAGAGGATCGATCTCGGGCTAATTCAGGGAGAGAGTGATGAACATCGCGCCGGGCAAGAATGCCGTCAGCAATATCCCGTTCGACCAGGCTAGGGTCGACCGGCTGATGGAGGAGGCGGGCATCGACGTGCTGCTCGCGACCTCCAAGCACAACACGCAATACCTGCTGGGCGGCTACAAGTTCATCTTCTTCGCCGCCATGGATGCGATCGGCCACAGCCGCTATTTGCCGATCGTCGTCTACGAGAAGGGCGGACCGGACCACGCGGCCTATATCGGCAACCGCATGGAGGGCGGCGAGCACCAGAACCATCCGTTCTGGACGCCGACGCTGCATGCCGCCTGCTGGGGCACGCTCGATGCCGCCAACCTCGCGGTCGAGCATGTCAGAAAGATCGGCAAGGAGGGAGCGCGCATCGGTATCGAGCCCGGCTTCCTGCCGTCGGACGCCTATGCGCTGATCCGCAAGGCATTGCCGGAGGCCAAGCTGATCGATGCGACCGACATGCTGGAGCGCATGCGCGCCATCAAGACCGATGCCGAGCTCGAGAAGTTGCGCACCGCCTCCGAACTGATCACGGACTCCATGCTGGCGACGATCGCCTGGGCGCGCGAAGGCACCACCAAGGCCGAGATGATCGAGCAGATCAGGCGCGAGGAGACCAATCGCGGCGCGCATTTCGAATATTGCCTGCTGACGCTGGGCTCCAGCCACAACCGCGCCACCTCATCGCAGGCCTGGAAGAAGGGCGAGGTGCTGTCGATCGATTCCGGCGGCAACTATCACGGCTATATCGGCGACCTCTGCCGGATGGGCATTCTGGGCGAACCCGATGCCGAGCTGGAGGATCTGCTGGCCGAGGTCGAGACGGTGCAGCAAGCCGCCTTCTCGAAGGTGAAGGCGGGCACGCTGGGCGGCGACATGATCGCTCACGCCGAGGGCGTGCTGAAGACGTCCAAGGTCGCGCCCTATACGGATTTCTTCGCCCACGGCATGGGCCTGATCACGCATGAGGCGCCGTTCCTGATGACCAACCATCCGGTGACCTATGAAGGCACCTATGCGGCCAAACCGCTGGAGACAAACATGGTGCTGTCGGTGGAGACCACCATGCTTCACCCGACGCGCGGCTTCATCAAGCTGGAGGATACGCTGGCGGTGACCGAGACAGGGTATGTGATGTTTGGCGATCGCGGGCGGGGTTGGAACAGGGG
>NZ_JAIUIN010000027.1:0-69551 GCF_020165665.1 Mesorhizobium sp. BH1-1-4 | reverse complement strand
GGCGAACCCATCATAAGGGGAGAAACTGTTACCTATGTATCCGGTTCAAACTGTTACCCATCTATCGGCTGGACACTAAACCTCACAACCCATCCAGCGGAAATTTCAGATATCTCCGGCCATTGGCTTCCGGCTCCGGCAGCCGCCCGCCATTCATGTTGACCTGCAACGCATGCAGGATCAGCCGCGGCATCGGCAATGTGCGGTCGCGCGCCTCGCGCAGGGCAACGAACTCGGCCTCGGTGCGTGCGGCGACGAGATGGACGTTGGTGGATTTCTGTATCGCCACGGTACTTTCCCACAGTGGCTCGCGGCCACCGGCCTGGTAATCGTGGCCGACGAAGACGCGCGTCTCGTCGGGCAGAGCCAATATATCCTGGATCGAGCGCCAGAGCCGCGTGGCGCTGCCGCCGGGAAAATCCGTCCTCGCCGTACCGCTGTCGGGCATGAAAACCGTGTCATGCACGAAGGCCGCATCCCCGACCACATAGCTGATCGACGCCAGCGTATGCCCGGGCGAAAACAGCACCTTGACCGGAAGGGTTCCGATCCGGAACGTCTCGCCCTCGGCGAACAACCTGTCCCACTGCGCGCCGTCGGCGGGAAAATCCGGCCAGTTGTAGATGACCTTCCACAGCGCCTGGACGTCGACGATCCTGTCGCCGATCGCCATCGGCGCTCCGGTCTTCTGTTTCAGGTGATGCGCCGCCGAGAAATGGTCGGCGTGGGGATGGGTATCGAGAATCCACTCCAGCTCCAGCCCGTTTTCCCCAATGAAATCGAGCAAGCCATCCGCGCTCTTCGTACTCGTCGCGCCGGACTTTTCATCGAAGTCGAGGATAGGGTCGATGATGGCGCATCGCTTCGTCGCGGGATCGGCAACGATATACTGGATGGCCCCAGTCGGCTTGTCATGGAAGCCGCTGACCTGCGGCTTCGCCAAAGCTATATCCACGTCCGGCTTCCCCAAGCTTTCCCGGCAGGAAGGATTTTCTCCGCCGGCACCCCACCGGAGCATGGTTGTCCGCCCCGGCGAACCAGTCAAGCATGACTTGGCCCACAGGAGCGGAAACCCGAAAACCGTTCCGGCGCGCTGGCTTCAGGCGGAAGGCTGCTTGGTCTTCCTGAGATAGGGCAGGATGGTGTCGTAGGCGCCGAAGCGCTTGATCGCATCCTCGTTGGAAACGGCGGCGGTGATGATGACGTCCTCGCCCTGCTTCCAGTTCGCCGGCGTCGCCACCTGGTGCTTGGCGGTGAGCTGCATGGAATCGACCGCGCGCAGGATCTCGTCGAAGTTGCGCCCCGTCGTCATCGGATAGGTCAGCACCAGCTTGATCTTCTTGTCCGGTCCAATGACGTAGACCGAGCGCACGGTGGCGTTGTCGGCGGGCGTGCGGCCTTCCGAGGTCTCACCGGCGCCGCCTGGCAGCATGTCATAGAGCTTGGCGACCTTGAGGTCCTTGTCGCCGATCAGCGGATAATGCACGGAATGGCCGGTCGCCGTCTTGATGTCGTCCTGCCATTTGCCATGGCTTTCGACCGGGTCGACCGAAATGCCGATGATCTTGACGTTGCGCTTCTTGAACTCGCCCTCGAGCCCCGCCATCGTGCCAAGCTCGGTCGTGCAGACCGGCGTGAAATTCTTCGGATGGCTAAACAGGATCGCCCAGCCGTCGCCGATCCAGTCATGGAATTTGATGGCTCCCTGCGTCGTCTCGGCGGTGAAGTCCGGCGCGATATCGTTGATACGAAGACTCATGACCTATCCCTACCCCTTGTGAAATGTAGCCGGCATTCTTTCAGCCGCCCGGCCCCGGCGCCTAGTCGTAGCACCGCAGCATGACGGATTAAAAGCTGGAGATGACGGCTATTCGGCCGGCGGGTAAAAATTTTTCGCCGCCGCCGGGATCGAGGCGAAAAATAAGGCGTGATCTCGGGCAGGAGACAAACGGCGGGGATCGGCGAGGATTCAGGCCTTGTTGATTGCCAGCGTCGCCGTCAGATCCTCCATGCGCTGCGCCAGGGCGCCAAGCGCGTTGGTCAGCACGCTGTCGCTCTTGTCGGCCTTGGTCAACGCCTCGTCGCGCGTCTTGCGCAGGGTCAGCACTTCGCTTTCCATGCCCTTGACGCGCTTCTGCAGCTCGGAAAGCTCGTCCATCACCATGATGCCGGCCATGACGGTCAGCCGCTGGTCGCCGATCTCGCCAAAAGAATCCTTCAAATGCGAAACGTAGCGGTCGAAGCGCTCGGCGAGATCGATCAGATGCTCTTCCTGGCCCTCGTCGCAGGCCATGCGGTACTGCTTGCCGTCGATTGAAACCGTGACCTGTGCCATCGGGCCAGCTCCTATCTGTCCAACACGGCGCGGATGGTTTCCATCGCGGTCACCAGCCGTCGCGAGACTTCCTTGTTGGCGTCTTCCAGGCGTTCGGCGCGGGCTTCGGAATTGTCGAGCTCCTGCGCGAGCCGCGAGCGATCGGCATTCATCCGCTGCACCTCGGCCTCGGCTTCCGAATAGTCGCGTTCATGCTCGAGCTTGGCCGCGACGGCGTTTTCCAGCCCCTCGATGGCCTTGCTCAGCCTGGCGATCACTTCCTTGAGCGTGGTTTCCCCGGTCATGGCCTTCGTCCTGTGCCCTGCCCATCACCGAATCGTTCGCGTTCAGAACGCGTTATGTCGGAAACATTAGGCACCGGGTGAAGGCGACGTCAACAAAGCTCTCGCGACTGTCCCCCGCTAACGCTAAAGTAGGCCCGCCGACGGCATCACAAGACCGGCAAATCTGCACCCGATTTGTTGACTAAAAGCCCGCGCCTGCTATGTGTCGCGCACCCTTTTCAAGGGCTCTCCCAAGCCCGCAAACCCCCACCTCGGAGGAACCATGACGTCGCGTGAACAACATGACCGGATGGCCAATGCGATCCGCTTTCTCTCCATGGACGCCGTCGAGAAGGCTCAGTCCGGCCATCCCGGCCTGCCCATGGGCTGCGCCGACATCGCCACGGTGCTGTTCACGCGCTTCCTGAAATACGACCCCAAGACCCCGCACTGGGCCGATCGTGACCGCTTCATCCTGTCGGCCGGCCATGGTTCGATGCTGCTCTATTCGCTGCTGCATCTGACCGGCTACGAAGACATGACCATCGACCAGATCAAGCACTTCCGCCAGTTGGGCTCGAAGACCGCCGGCCATCCCGAATATGGCCACGCCACCGGCATCGAGACCACGACCGGCCCGCTCGGCCAGGGCCTCGCCAATTCGGTCGGTTTCGCGCTCGGCGAGCGCATCATGAACGCCGCCTTCGGCAACGACCTTGTCGACCACTACACCTATGTGCTGGCCGGCGACGGCTGCCTGATGGAAGGTGTTTCCCAGGAAGCCATCGCGCTTGCCGGCCACCTCAAGCTTAACAAGCTGATCGTCTTCTGGGACAACAACAACATCTCGATCGACGGTCCGGTGTCGCTGGCCGACAACACCGACCAGGTCGCGCGCTTCCAGGCCTCCGGCTGGAACGCCAGCCATATCGACGGCACCGACCCGGAAGCGATTGCCTACGCCATCGAGGCGGCGCGCCATTCCGACAAGCCGACGATGATCGCCTGCAAGACGACCATCGGCTTCGGCGCCCCGACCAAGGCCGGCACCAACAAGGCGCACGGCTCGCCGCTCGGCGCCGACGAGATCGCCGGCGCGCGCAAGTTCTTCAACTGGGACTCGCCGCCCTTCGAAATCCCCGCCGACATTCTCGACGCCTGGCGTACCGCCGGCAAGGCCGGCGCCAAGCCGCGCACCGACTGGGAAGGCCGCCTCGCCAAGGCCGATCCGAAGCTGAAGGCCGAGTTCGAGCGCCGCCTTGCCGGCAAGCTGCCGGCAAATTTCGACGCCGTCATCGCCGACTACAAGAAGAAGCTCTCGGCCGACAAGCCGAAGGTCGCCACCCGCAAATCCTCGGAAATGGCGCTGGAGGTCATCAACGGCGCTGTGCCCGAGACCATCGGCGGCTCGGCCGACCTGACCGGCTCCAACAACACCAAGACCAGCCAGACCAAGAACATCACGCCGGACGACTACGGCCAGCGCTATGTCCATTACGGCATCCGCGAGCATGGCATGGCGGCCGCGATCAACGGCTTGACGCTGCATGGCGGCCTCATCGCCTATGGCGGCACCTTCATGTGCTTCTCCGATTACGCTCGTCCATCGATGCGGCTTGCCTCGTTGATGGGCATCCGCTCGATCTTCGTCATGACCCATGATTCCATTGGTCTGGGCGAAGACGGCCCGACCCACCAGCCGGTCGAGCACATGGCGGCATTGCGTGCCATCCCCAACCACAATGTCTTCCGTCCGGCCGATGCGGTGGAAACCGCCGAATGCTGGCAGATCGCGCTCGAATCCGAAAAGACGCCGTCCACCCTGGCGCTGACCCGGCAGAACCTGCCGACCGTGCGCACCGAGTTCACCGAAAAGAACCTCAGCAGCCAGGGCGCCTATGAACTCGCCGCGGCCAGCGGCGAGGCGGCGGTGACGATCTTCGCCACCGGTTCCGAGATCGAGATCGCGCTCGGCGCCCGCGAT
Organism: Mesorhizobium sp. BH1-1-4; assembly: GCF_020165665.1. Classification (NCBI taxonomy): domain Bacteria; kingdom Pseudomonadati; phylum Pseudomonadota; class Alphaproteobacteria; order Hyphomicrobiales; family Phyllobacteriaceae; genus Mesorhizobium; species Mesorhizobium sp. BH1-1-4. The sequence continues at coordinate 64,969 of NZ_JAIUIN010000027.1, read as the reverse complement.
CTCCTGGAGAAGCACGGCCATCCGACCCGCGTCGTCTCGGTGCCTTGCTTCGAGCTGTTTGACAAGCAGAGCGAGGCCTACCGCAAGAAGACGATCGGCAACGCGCCGGTCAAGATGGCGATCGAGGCCGGCATCCGCCAGGGTTGGGATCATCTCATCGGCTCGGACGGCATCTTCATCGGCATGACCGGCTTCGGCGCCTCGGGCACCATCGAGCAGCTCTATCCGCATTTCGGCATCACCGCCGATGCGGCCGCCAAGGCGGCGGAAGCCCGCCTGCACGGCAAATAAGGGCTGGTTCCCACGCCGTGGCGTCGCCCCGGGCGACGTCCCGGGCCTGGACCAACCTAATCGATTTAATCCATGCCCTCGATGGCTGGATTCTTCGCCCGTCCGCCGCTATGAAGCTGCGGACCAACCGTCTGCCTTCCAGCTCCCAGGGAGAGAACAATGACCGTCAGAGTTGCCATCAACGGATTTGGCCGCATCGGCCGCAACATCCTGCGCGCCATCCATGAGTCCGGCCGCAAGGATATCGATGTCGTCGCCGTCAACGATCTCGGCCCGGTCGAGACCAACGCCCATCTGCTGCGCTACGACAGCGTGCACGGCCGCTTCCCGCATGAAGTGTCGGTTTCCGGCGACCAGATCACCGTCGGCAAGGAAAAATTCAAGGTCACCGCGATCAAGGATCCGACCCAGTTGCCGTGGAAGGAACTCGGCGTCGACATCGCGCTCGAATGCACCGGCATCTTCACCGCCCGCGACAAGGCCGCCGCGCACCTGACCGCCGGCGCCAAGCGCGTGCTGGTCTCGGCGCCCGCCGACGGCGCCGACCTGACCGTCGTCTACGGCATCAACCACGACAAGCTGACCAAGGACCACATCGTCATCTCGAACGCGTCCTGCACCACCAACTGCCTGGCGCCGCTGGCGGCCGTCCTGCACGAGACGGTCGGCATCGAAAAGGGCATGATGACGACGATCCATTCCTACACGGGAGACCAGCCGACGCTGGACACCATGCACAAGGATCTCTACCGCGCCCGCGCCGCCGCCCTGTCGCAGATTCCGACCTCGACCGGCGCCGCCAAGGCGATCGGCCTCGTCCTGCCCGACCTCAAGGGCAAGCTCGACGGCATCTCGATCCGCGTGCCGACCCCCAACGTCTCGGTCGTCGACTTCAAGTTCATCGCCAAGCGCGCCACCACGGTGCAGGAGATCAACGAAGCGGTCATCGCTGCTTCCAACGGCAAACTGAAGGGCATCCTCGGCGTCACCCATCATCCGAACGTGTCGATCGACTTCAACCACGATCCGCGCTCCTCGATCCTGGCGCTCGACCAGACCAAGGTGATGGACGGCAACTTCGTCTCGGTGCTGTCGTGGTACGACAATGAGTGGGGCTTCTCCAACCGCATGGGCGACACCGCAGTCGCGTTCGGCAAGACCATCGCCTGATCTGGGATCCGTCTTCTCGACACTTGAAACGCCCGGCTTCGTCCGGGCGTTTTCGTTTGCCGAAGCAGCAACGCGAAAATCAGCGGCGTGGGGCAAAAAACCACCCTCCCGCCTTGCACTGGTCACGCCTTCGCCCCACTCTCCCGTAAATCCAGCAGGCAGAGGAATTCGAGGGGCAAATCACGGATGGAGCATGCGATCTATCTCGTTACGCTGGTCGGCACGGCGCTGGTTGTCGCCGCCGCGTTTTCGAGCCTGATCGCCTTCCGCTTTGGCGCGCCCCTCCTGCTCCTGTTTCTGTGCATCGGGCTCGCCACCGGAACCGACGGCCTCGGCATCCAGTTCGACAATGCCCGTATCGCCTATTTTGCCGGCTCACTGGCACTTGCCGTCATCCTCTTCGATTCCGGCTTCGGCACGCCGCTCAACGCCTTGCGGCAGGCGGCCGGGCCGGCCCTGTCGCTGGCGACCTTCGGCGTGCTTCTCACCACCGGACTGTTCGGCGCCGCCGCCTATTATCTGCTCGACCTCAGCTGGCTGGAATCCTTCCTGCTCGGCGCCGCCGTCGCCTCGACCGACGCGGCGGCCGTGTTCTTCCTGCTGCGCGCCGGCGAGATCAATCTGCGCGAGCGCGTGCGCTCCACGCTCGAGGTGGAATCCGGCACCAACGATCCGATCGCCATCTTCCTGACCATCACGCTGGTCGAGATCATCGCCGCCCACGCCAATCCCGAAGCCAATGTCCTGGTCACCAATCTGATCCTCGGCTTCCTCGTCAACATGGGTCTCGGCGCCATCGTCGGCGTGCTTGGCGGCCTCGCCATCGTGCGCCTGGTCGATCGGCTCAACCTCGACCATGGCCTGCTGCCGATCTTCGTGCTGACCCTGTCGCTGATGGTCTTTGCCGCCGCTGGCGCGATTGGCGGCTCCGGCTTCCTCGCGGTCTATATAGCCGGCCTGATCGCCGGCAATTCCGACATCCGCGCCGTCACCATTCTGAAGCGTTTCCAGGACGGCATGTCGTGGCTGGCGCAGATCATCATGTTCCTCATCCTCGGCCTGTTCGCGACGCCCTCGCAATTTCCGGCGATCATGGTGCCTGCGATAGCGCTTGGCCTGTTCCTGATGTTCGTCGCCCGCCCTGTCGCCGTGTGGCTCTGCCTGATCCCATTCCGCCTGCCACGTCCCGAAGTCGCCTTCGTCTCCTGGGTCGGCCTACGCGGCGCCGTATCCATCCTGCTCGCCATCACGCCACTGCTCGGCGGGCTGGAGAATGGCCGCACCATCTTCAACGCCGCCTTCATCATCGTTCTGGTGTCGCTGGTCATCCAGGGCTGGACCGTCGGCCCGCTGGCGCGTCGCCTCGGCCTGATCGTGCCGGCGCGGCTCGGGCCTCTGGACAAGGTCGAGCTGGAACTGCCCGGCTCCGCCCATCACGAACTCCTTGCCTATCGTGTCGCGCCGGGCAGCCCCGTGGCGCGCGGCGAGCGCATCCCGCGCTGGGCGCGGCCCTCCCTGGTGCTGCGTGACGGCCGCTCGATGCGTTTCCAGGACATGGGCCGGCTCGCAGCCGGCGACCAGGTCTACATCTTCGTGCCCGACCGCTATCCGCGCCTGCTCGACAAGCTGTTCGCCAGCCGGGCGGTCGTCGACCCGGAGGATGCCGATTTCTTCGGCGCGTTCGCCGTCGACCCGGCTCGCTCCGCCGCCGAACTGGAAGCCGCCTACGCGCCCGGTCTCACCGAGGCCGAGCAGAAACAAACCGTCGGCGCGCTGGTCACGGCGCGGCTCGGCGGCCATGCCGAATATGCCGACCGCGTGCTGCTCGGCCCGATCGAACTGATTGTGCGCGACGTCGACGACAAGGGCAAAATCACCGGGCTCGGCCTGTCCTTCGAGCCGACCGCGCCGGTGGCACGCGTGCCTGTCTTCCTTAGCGCCGGCGAGATGGGCGACCGTCTGAGTGCCTTTATCCGCAACTGGCGCAAGCCGGCCGAGGCGCGGGTGACGACAGGGACGGAGGTCCCCGAGCCTGCGGTCGAGAAGGCGTCGACCGAAAGCTGACAGGACGATCGTTTGCCCAGCCTGACATATGCCGGTTGGTCTTCACGGACTATGTTCCCGCCCGTCTCAAAATTTCGCATCCGACCCCGGCCAAAGCCTTGCATCGTCATTGATGCGAGGTATGGTCCCGGCGATTTCTAATGCATGTCGCCCAAAAGTGACCTCGGTTTGGGAGAACGACATGCATGAAAACAACGATCTGAAGCGCGTCGCATGAATCGGGTCGACGCGACACGCTTTAAGGGAAAGGGACCAGCATGGCTGCCTTCAAGACACTGGACGATATCGGCAACATCAGCGGCAAGCGCGTGCTGGTTCGCGTCGACCTCAACGTTCCCGTCGCCGACGGCAAGGTCACCGACGCCACCCGCATCGAGCGCATCGCGCCGACCATCGCCGAATTGTCCGGCAAGGGCGCCAAGGTCATCCTGCTTGCCCATTTCGGTCGACCCAAGGATGGCCCCTCGCCCGAATTCTCGCTGGAGCCGATTGCCAAAGCCACCGCGCAGGTGCTCGGCCGCCCCGTCGGCTTCGCCTCGGATTGCGTCGGCGACACGGCGGGAAGCGCTGTCGCGGCCATGGACAAGGGCGACGTGCTGCTCTTGGAAAACACCCGCTTCTACAAGGCCGAGGAGAAGAACGACCCCGCCTTTACCGAACGGCTCGCCGCCAATGGCGACATCTTCGTCAACGATGCCTTTTCGGCGGCCCATCGGGCGCACGCCTCGACGGAAGGTCTGGCGCGCCTGTTGCCCTCCTTTGCCGGCCGCACCATGCAGGCCGAACTCGAAGCGCTGGAGAAGGGCCTGGGCAATCCGGTGCGTCCGGTCGTCGCCATCGTCGGCGGCGCCAAGGTCTCGACCAAGATCGACCTGTTGATGAACCTGGTGAAGAAGGTCGACGCGCTGGTCATCGGCGGCGGCATGGCCAACACCTTCCTCGCCGCGCGCGGCACCGATGTCGGCAAGTCGCTGTGCGAGCATGATCTTGCCCCGACCGCCAAGCAGATCATGATCGAGGCGGCCGAGGCCGGCTGCGCCATCATCCTGCCGGTCGACGGGGTCGTCGCCAAGGAATTCAAGGCGGGTGCGGCCTGCGAGACCGTCGCCATCTCCGACGTGCCGGCCGATGGCATGATCCTCGATGTCGGCGAGAAGACCGTGACGACGATCGGCGAGTGGATCGACCGTGCCGCGACGCTGGTCTGGAACGGTCCGCTCGGCGCCTTCGAGATCGAACCGTTCGACCATGCGACGGTGGCGGCGGCCAAGCACGCGGCGGCGCGCACCAAGGCCGGCAAGCTGGTCTCTGTCGCCGGCGGCGGCGACACGGTGGCAGCGCTCAACCATGCCGGTGTCGCCGACGATTTTACTTATGTCTCGACCGCCGGCGGCGCCTTCCTGGAGTGGATGGAAGGCAAGCCGTTGCCCGGCGTCGACGTGCTGAAGCGCTGAGTCCTGTAGGCGCCCCCGGCAATCTGATCAACTCAAGGAGAGCCGGCGGCGGCGCCGGCGACTTTCAATCGATTCGAGCTTCCCGGCGCCATTCCTTTGGCGGTAGAGTTCCGTTAAGCGCGGAACAGACCCTTGAGGAGAAGCAAAATGAGCGAACGTCTCGAAGACATTGCCGCCGCGATCGTGGCCAACGGCAAAGGCCTGCTGGCCGCCGACGAAAGCTCCGGCACCATCAAGAAGCGCTTCGATGTCATCGGCGTCGAATCGACCGCCGACAGCCGCCGCGACTATCGCGAGATGATGTTCCGCGCCAAGGACGCGATGACCAAGTACATTTCCGGCGTCATCCTCTATGACGAAACCATCCGCCAGAAGGCCGCCGACGGTACGCCGCTGGTCGATATCATCAAGGCGGCGGGCGCCATCCCCGGCATCAAGGTCGATGCCGGCGCCAAGCCGCTGGCCGGCTTTCCTGGCGACACCATCACCGAAGGCCTCGACGGCCTGCGCGAGCGCCTTGCCGACTATTATAAACTCGGCGCCCGCTTCGCCAAATGGCGCGCGGTGATCGACATCGACACGGACAAGGGCGTGCCGTCGGCGACCTCTATCGGTTCCAACACCCACGCGCTGGCCCGCTACGCCGCCCTTTGCCAGGAAGCCGGCATCGTGCCGATCGTCGAACCGGAAGTGCTGATGGACGGCGCCCATTCGATCGACACGTGCTACGAGATCAGCAAGATGACTTTGCTTAAGCTCTACAACGAGCTCCACGCGGCACGCGTGGTTCTGGAAGGCACGATTTTGAAACCCAACATGGTGCTGTCGGGCAAGAAGTCGGGCACGGTGGACAGTCCCGAAAAGGTCGCCGAAATGACCATAAAACTGTTCCGCGAGACGGTGCCGGCGGCGATACCGGGCATCGCCTTCCTCTCCGGCGGCCAGGAGGACGAGGAGGCGACCGCCAACCTCAACGCCATCAACGCCATCGGTCCGCATCCGTGGAAGCTGACCTTCTCCTATGGCCGCGCGCTGCAGGCCGCGCCGCAGAAGGCCTGGAGCGGCAAGGCCTCGAACATCGCCGCCGGCCAGGCCGCCTTCACCCACCGCGCCCACATGAATTATCTCGCCGCGCTCGGAAAATGGCAGCCAGCCTTGGAAACGGCCGCCTGAACCAGCCTCTCTTTTCGCAACCGGACCCGGGCCATGTGCCCGGGTTTTGTTTGCAGCACCCAAGGATTGGGCCAGAGCTTGGGATAGCGCCCGACCATCCTTATGTCCTCTCCGGTGTTTTCGGCGGCGATGTCGGATTACGCCCATCCCGAACGTCCTTGGGGGTGATCGACAGGGAGAGGCATATGCATCGCAACAAGGTCGTTTCGCGTGAAGACTGGTTTCTGGCGCACAAGGCCCATCTGGCCCGGGAGAAGGAACTGACCCGGCTTCGCGAGCGTGTCGCGGCGGAGCGGCGTGAATTGCCTTGGCTGAAGATCCGGAAGGACTATGTCTTCGAGACGGAGCAGGGACCGAGGAAGCTGGCCGATCTCTTCGCCGGCCGCAGCCAGTTGATCGTCTACCATTTCGTGTTCGCGCCGGGCTCGACGCATCACTGTGAGAGCTGTGCCTTCGTCGCCGACCACATCGATGGGGCCAACCAGCACCTCAGGCATCATGACGTGTCGCTTGTCGTGATCGCGCGCGCGCCGCTCGCCGAGCTGCTGCCTTACAAGCAGCGCATGGGCTGGAAATTCGACTGGATGTCATCCTACGCCTCGGATTTCAACTTCGACATGCAGGTGTCCTTCACCGACCGGCAGCTCGCGTCGGGCGAAGCTGTCTACAATTTCGAAACACCTGTCACGACGTCGAAGGATCTGCCCGGCACCACCGTCTTCTACAGGGACGAGACCGGCGACATTTTCCTGACCTTCATGTCGCGCGCTCGCGGCAGCGAGCAGTTCATCGGCGCTTATCAATATCTCGACATGGCGCCGAAAGGCCGGGACGAACCCGGTCCCTACAGGACATCGATGGATTGGGTACGACTACACGACGAGTACGAAAACAGGTCGCGGTCTGGCGGCGCATGACCGAAGGTCATCTCCGGGTGATGCAGCAATCCGTTCACCCCGGCCGCAACATGCGCTAAGGCTGCCGCTGGTCATTTTACGGTTAGCCCATGCGTTTCCCGACCGTCCTCACCTGGCTCGCTTTCCCCGTCTATGTCTGGCAGGGGTTGGGCGTGCGTCGCCGCACTTCGCGCATGCTGCCGGCGCAGGGACCAGTCATGCATGAGATCGCGGGCAAGGCCCCGGTGATCTCGCTGCTGGTGCTGGGTGATTCCTCCGCCGCCTCGGTCGGCATCGGCAATTCCGAAAACGGCCTTGCCGCGCAGCTCGCCACGCTGATTGCGCAGCGCACCGGCAGCGCCGTGCGCGGGCGCGCCGCCGGCTTCAATTCGGCGACATCGGGCCAGATCCGCGACCATGTGCTGCCCAACCTGTCGGCTGATCCGTGGACACATATCGTGCTCGCCATCGGCACCAACGACACCAAGAATTTCCATTCCGTGCCGCGCTTCAAGAAGGAGTTCGGCGGCCTGCTCTACGCGTTGCGCGCCAAATGGCCGGAGGCGCGCGTTGTCTGGTCGCCGGTGCTGGAGTTCACGCGGGCGCCGGCCATGCCGTCGCTGCTCGGCGAGATCCTCGAAATCCGTGCCACAGCGATGAACCGGATGGGTGAACGGCTGTGCTTGGAACGCGGCGCGCTGCCGGCGCCACGCCTGCCGATCACCAATCCCGAAGCCGGTTTTGCCTCCGACGGGTTTCATGCCTCGGAGGCCGGCTACCGGGCCTGGGCCGAGCATCTCGTCGGCCCCGCGCTTGGAGACTGAGAGCCGACGGTAGGTGCTGGCCTATGTCAGATGCCCGAGCACGGCCGCCAGCGAGATCGCCGCCATGGCGAGCAGCGCCAGCTTCCAGAAATCGCCGCGACGCTTGAGCCCGGGCCAGCCGAGCGGCTTGATCAGCTGGATGACCATGAACCCGACGATGACAAGGGCGAGGAGTTTCGTCATGCCGCCTTTGACCAGCAACGCCGCCACCTGTCAAAGCGGTTCGTTCGGTCTCCGGAAAGAAAAGACGCCGCGATCCCGAACCGGGACGCGGCGCCGCTTTAACCGCGCAGCGATCTACTTCAGCGGCTTGAGGCCGGCCTCGATCGAAGCACGCTTCGGTTCGAGGAAGGGCGGCAGGGCGAGGCTTTCCCCCAGCGTTTCCAGCGGCTCGTCGGCGGTGAAACCCGGCCCGTCGGTGGCGATCTCGAACAGGATGCCGTTCGGCTCGCGGAAATAGAGCGAGCGGAAATAGTAGCGCTCGACCTCGCCGCTCGACGGCAGCCGGAATTCCGCCAGGCGCGCCGTCCATTGATGCAGCGTCTCCTGGTCGGGCGCCCTGAAGGCGACGTGGTGAACCGCACCGGCGCCCTGCCTTGCAGGTTCCAGCCCAGGCTGCACGGCGACATGAAGCTCCGCCGCCGGCCCGCCCGCGCCCATTTCGAACACGTGGACCTGGCCCTCGCCGTCGGGCGAGGCATAGTCGCGTATCTTGCGCATGTTCATCACTTTGGTCAGCACCGCCTCGGTGTTGGTGCTGTCGGGGACACTGATGACGATCGGCCCGAGCCCGCGGATCTGATGTTCGGCCGGCACCGGGCTTTGCGCCCAGGGATGGCTGCCGCCCCGTCCGCCATCGCTGACGAGCCGCAGCCGCTGGCCTTCGGGGTCCTCGAAATCCAGCGATTTGTAGCCGCCGATATCGGCAATATCGCCTGTCACAATGCCTTCGCTGGCAAGGTGCTGCTTCCACCAAGCAAGGCTCTCCTCGCCGCCGACCCTGAGGCTGGTCCGCGCGATACTGTGCGTGCCGCGCCGTTCGCGGCCGATTGGCCAATCGAAGAAAGTCAGGTCGGTGCCCGGCGTTGCCTCGCCGTCGGCATAAAAGAGGTGATAGGCCGAGGTGTCGTCCTGGTTTACCGTCTTCTTGACCAGCCGCAGGCCCAGTACCTTGGTGTAGAAATGAAGATTGCCGGGCGCATTGGCCGTGATGGCAGTCAGATGGTGTAGCCCTGTCAGTTGCATGCTCATGGTCGTCTCCCTTGTTTTTGGGGAAGAAATTTTCTCCCTCCATATCAGAACTCCGGTCACGCCGCTGAAGGCCGCTTATCCCGACAGTCCGTCATCCGAGGATGAACAATACGACCTCGATTAGCTCTCTCCGAGTGAACAATCCGCGACCGCTTGCCGCGTCACGACAGGAACGGAACTGCCATCGCTGGAGCTGACATCCTCCTGACAGACTGCTGTCAGGAGGGGTATGCGATACTGCCTCCAGTTAGAGAGAGGAGACAGGTCATGAACGGTTACACCATTCTGCGTGGCATGCAGCACTATGTCGGCAAGATCCGTACGATGCGCAACGAGATCCGCACCCAGCGGTTCATGAACGCGCTGCCCGCCGACATTCGCAAGGATATCGGCTGGCCCGACATGTATGCCGAGCGTCACCATCACGGCAATTGAGGCAAAATTTTCAAGCCGGCGGTTGGAGGCTGATCCGTCAGCACCCAGATATCAGGTCCGGCGCGCGAGGGATGGAGCGAGCTCATGCCCGACAGCAAGACAATCGGCTTTCTTTTCATCGAGGGTTTCGCCGACTGGGAATATGGGCTGCTGGCGGCCTCGGCGGTTGAATGGTTCGGGGCCCGGGCGGTGTCCTTGACGCCTGGCGGCAAGCCGGTGACCGGAATCAGCGGCTTTCGACTGACACCGGACCGCTCGGCCGGCGTTGATGAGAATGCCGATCTCGATGCTATCGCCGTCATCGGTTCCGACCAATGGGCGGCGAAGGCCGCGCCGGATGTCGCTGGATTGCTAAGCGCCGTCGCAACGCGCGACGGTGTGGTCGGCGGCATCTGCGCCGGGACGCTGGCCCTGGCCCGCGCCGGCCTTTTCGAGAACGCCAGGCACACCAGCAACGGCCGTGACTGGATCAACCGCCACGAAGCCGGCTATGCCGGCGACGGCAATTATCAGGACGTGCCGCATGCCGTGGCCGAAGGCAAAATCGTGTCCGCGCCGGGTTCGGCGCCCGGCACCTTTGCCCTTGCCTTTTTGCAATCGCTCTATCCCGAAAAAAGCAGCGATCTGGCGCGGATGCGGGCGCTGTTCGCCAAGGAATATGCTGAAGCCTCCTGACAGTATGCTGTCAGGAGCGGCGTGCGATGGTGACAATGCGCATGGCCGGCCGAGAGGACGATCGATGAAAAGCTGGAACGACAGGCTGAACACGCCTGGTATCAATGGCGTGAAACCAACGCCGCGCACGATGGGCGACGTCGTCGAGGGCCAGCCGATGCTGGTGCCGACCGCGCGCCAGGTCGATGATTTCATCCGCTCGATCCCCGAAGGCGTCGAAATGGATGTTCGCGCGCTGCGCACCGCGCTGGCCGTCGAGCATGGCGCCGAAGTGACATGCCCGGTCACGATAGGCTATCATCTGCGCACGGTTGCCGAAGCCGCCAACGAGGATCTTGAGCGCGGCATGACGCTGAGCGACGTCGCCCCCTTCTGGCGCGTGCTCGATGAGAAGACGCCGACAACGAGGAAATTGTCCTTTGGCGCGGAATTCGTTGCCGCGCAGCGCAAGCGCGAAGGGCTGAAACCATAATGCATGCCGTTTGGAAGTGGATCCGGTCCGGGAGCCACGGCATGCATAGGGAAAACACTGGGGAAGCAAACGATGCGCCGCGCCGACAGGCTCTTTCAGATCGTGCAGCATCTGCGTGGTGGCCGTCTGGTCACCGCCCAGAAGCTCGGCACATGGCTCGAGGTTTCCGAGCGAACGATCTATCGCGACATAGCCGACCTGCAGTCGACCGGCGTGCCGATCGACGGGGAGGCTGGCGTTGGCTACATGATGAGGGAGGGTTTCGACCTTCCGCCGCTGATGTTCACGCGTGACGAGATCGTGGCGCTGGTCGCCGGCGCCCGCATGGTGCGCGCCTTCGGCGGTGCCGCCATGGCGCGCGCCGCCGACGAGGCGCTGGTCAAGATCGGTGCCGTGTTGCCCGACGCCGAGAAGGACCGCATCGCCCGCACCGAGATCCATACGCCGATGTGGGTGGTCAGCGACGCCGCCCGCGAGGCGATCGACCTGATCGAACGCGCGGTCGAAAAGCGCCAGGTGCTGACCATCGACTATTCCGACGAAGCCGGCCGCGGTACCGCGCGCGACATCAGGCCGCTCGGCCTGTGGTTCTGGGGCAAGGTGTGGACGCTGGTCGCCTGGTGCGAGATGCGCGATGATTTTCGCGCTTTCCGCATCGACCGCATCGCCTCGGTTGTCATCGCCGGCCGCGTCTTCAAGCCGGAACGCGGCAAGCAGCTCGCCGATTTCTACCGGGCGGTGGAGCGCAGCGAGGACTACGGCATGGCGCCGGACCGCGCGGCGCGAAGCTGAGATTTGCCGGATCGCACAAAAAAGCCCGCTCGAAGCGGGCTTTTTTGTCGAACTGGCGAAAAGCCTATTCCTCGTCGTCCGTATCGGTGTCCTTCGACTTCAGCGCCGACAGCTTGGCGAAGACGGCGTTGGCGTCGAGCTCCGCGTCCTCGTCCTTCGGCTTCTCCGGCGCCGGCACCAACCGCTCGGTCAATGCCGCCGGCAGCAGCGTGTCGCCGACCGGCTGCGCCTGTTCGCGGCCACGCGAGGCGCGGTTTACTTCCATGTCGAGGTCGATCTGCGAGGCGAGACCCAGCGTCACCGGGTCCATCGGCTGCAGATTGGCTGAATTCCAATGCTTGCGTTCGCGGATCTGCTCGATCGTCGACTTGGTGGTGCCGACGAGGCGCGAAATCTGCGCGTCCTTGAGTTCGGGATGATTGCGCACCAGCCACAGAATGGCGTTGGGCCGGTCCTGGCGCTTCGACAGCGGCGTGTAACGCGGGCCCTTGCGCTTGGATTCCGGCACCCGCACCTTGGGGTCGGAAAGCTTCAGGCGCTGGTTCGGGTCCTTCTCGGCGCGCGCGATCTCGTCGCGCGTCAGCTGCCCGGTCATGATCGGGTCCATGCCCTTGATGCCTTGCGCCGATTCGCCGTCGGCGATCGCCTTGACCTCGAGCGGATGCAGCCCGCAGAACTGCGCGATCTGCTCGAAGGAGAGCGCGGTGTTGTCGACCAGCCAGACGGCGGTCGCCTTGGGCATCAGCAGCGTATTGGCCATGTGCAAAAATCCTTCTCGTTCGCCCGCGTTCCCGCGCGGGCGGTGGTTTAGAGCCACCAAAATGGGAAATTCGCGGCCTGTATAACCGTTCCCTGCCTGCTTCGCAACGTTTTTGGATACACCCGCCTGAAACCGCGCACCGGTCGCTAGCGGAATGGCTCCGTGCCCTTGAGCAGCGCGACAAGCTGGCTCTGTTGGCGTGTTCCGGTCTTGGCGAATATCCGTTCGAGATAGGTTCGCCCGGTCTTTACGGTGATGTTGGCGCTTGCCGCCGCCTCCATCAGGGTTCGCCCTTGCGAAAGCGCCGAAGCCAGGCGCGCCTCGGCTGGCGTCAGGTCGAACAGTCCGGCGAGCAGCGTTGGCGACGGCACCATGGAACTGGCGTTCACCGCCGTCGCCGCGACCAGGATGTCGGCACCCGAGAATATCTCGTGTGCGGAACGGCGCAGCGGCAGAACATGAAGGATCAGTGGCGCCCTGTCGGCCGCGGCCGGAACCGGGATGGACCGTACCGAGGGTTCGGTTTCCCCGCGCGCGGCCAGGACGGCCTGCTGAAACAGGCGATTGGCATCAGCATCGGCGATTGCCATGCCGCCAAAAGCGACCGGCAGGAAGATCGAGCCCATGCTCTCGAACAGCGAATTGGCGGCGAGCACATACCCCCTCGACGAGAGAATGGCCGCCGGCAGCCCCATGGCGGTCATGACGGCAACGGTTCCCTTGGCGCGCTCCAGACCAAGCCGCGCGGCGATCAGGCTGGCGCGCGCCATGGCGGGCCGCAGACTATCGAGCACATCGAAACTCGCCGCGTCGTAGCGACCCTCGCCAAGCCTTCGCTGGAAGACAAAGATCGCCAGTTCGCCACTCGGCATCGGGATCGCGGTACAGGTATGCGCGCCGATGCCAAGCGCGCGCAGGCGGACCCGGATCGGGTCGTTCTCGATTTCCTCGGCTGTCAGGAAACCCTCGACATCGACGAAGCTCGCCGGCTGCACCGCGCACATGCGCGAGACCGCCGTGGAGAACTGCAGCGTATCGCCCAGAAGGAATTCGTTCAGCAAGTCCTGCAGCAGCGGCACCGTCCTTCCGCGTACCGGCTGCTCATCGGCAAACAGGAACACGGCGCCACCCACCGATGCGGAGACGCTATTTATGCCTTCCAGCACCTCCGGCCATAGGTCCGGAACGAAAGCAGCCTCGTAGATCTTGTCGTTAAGATCATCCAACATGGGCGTGGAAGCCTCTGGCGATGCCTGTCTGCCGGCGTGATGACCACGCCCTCACGCAGCCGCCGGTCCCCGCGCGGCAAGATGCCATGTTGAAAACAGAGGTCAAGCCGCCTGATGCTTGACAGGGATGACAGTGGCTCAAGCCGACTACCCCCAAAAGACAAAACCCGCCGGACAGGGTCCAGCGGGCTCGGAACCGGCGACGACAAGCGTGCGCGGCGGCTCTGCATTGCGACCCCTGCCTTGCGGCGGGGTCGCGCTTGCAATCAGATCGCCTGGCGGGCGATCCGTTCGATGTCGGCGCGGTTGATGCCGAGGTCGCTGAGCTGACGTGCGTTGAGGCGGTTCAACTCGCGAACGGTCTCGTTGTACATGCGCCAGTTACGGAAAGCGCGGATCGGGTTCATGGTAGTCCTCCTGAATTGGGTTCGTTTCGATGTTGCTTAAATAGTGATCATCGATGAGGACTTGAACGGCTGATTTTGCATGGCAATGATGCAAATGCTGCATTGCACCATTAAGCTTCTGTTCATCTTGTGGGCAGGGGACGACGGGCGCTGAACCCGGCCGTGTGGAGATTCAGGTCAGGCCGAGCCGAGAATGGTGGCTTCCGAGAACCGGAGCGGAGTGTACTTAAAATACGTGAGCACCGGCCTACGCCGGCCGAAGCCTTATCTTACTCCCTCGCCACTATCATGAATGCTTCGGCCGGCGAAGGCCGGAAGCGCAAGAGGCCGCCTTTCGCAGGTCGGCCTCGCCTGAATATCGGCACGGCCTAGCCCACGTCGAGCACGATCTTGCCGATATGATCCCCGTCCTCCATCCGCTCGTGCGCGCGCCAGGCATCGGTGAGCGGGTAGATCATGTCCATGACCGGCGCCACCTTGCGGGTGCCCAGCAGAGGCCACACCTGCGCCTCCAGCGCCGCCGCGATCGCCGCCTTGAATTCGACGGTGCGCGGCCTCAGCGTCGAACCCGTATGGGTCAGCCGCTTGACCATGATCTTGGAAAAGTCGGCGCTCGCCACAGCGCCGGCCTGGACGGCGATCTGCACGATACGGCCCTCGACCGCCGCGGCCTCGTAGTTTCGCTGGACATAATCGCCGCCGACCATGTCGAGGATGACATTGGCGCCCCGGCCTTCGGTCGCCTCCTTGACGGCGGCGACGAAATCCTGCTCGCGATAGTTGATTGCCCGGTCGGCGCCGAGTTTCAGGCAGGCGTCGCATTTCTCCTTGCTGCCGGCGGTGGTGATGACATAGGCGCCGAAGGCCGAGGCAAGCTGGATCGCCGTGGTGCCGATGCCCGACGAGCCACCATGCACCAGCAGCGTCTCACCCTTCTTCAGCCCGCCGCGCTCGAACACATTGTGCCAGACGGTGAAGTAGTTTTCCGGCACCGCCGCCGCCTCGGTGTGGGTGAAGCCGGCCGGCAGCGGCAACACGCTGCCGGCGTGCACCTTGACATATTCGGCATAGGCGCCGCCGGGCGTGAGCGCACAGACCCGCTCCCCGATGCGCCAGCGCGATATCTCGTCGCCAAGGGCCGCCACCTCACCCGACGCTTCGAGGCCCGGCAGGTCCGATGCGCCGGGCGGTGGCGGATAGGCGCCCTTGCGCTGCTGGACGTCGGGCCGGTTGACGCCGGCGGCATGCACCTTGATCAGGATTTCGCCGGGGCCGGGCAGCGGCACGTCGCGCGTCTCCGGCTTCAACACCCGCGGCCCGCCCGGTTCCGAGATCGCGATCGCCGTCATCCGTGCCGGAATTTTCTGTCCGCTCGCCATGAAGTTTCCCGTCTTTCCTCGCCAGCTTTTACCGGCTGTTTGCATCGACACCCCTGCCCTATGTATGCTGATTGCCAAATCAGGCAAATGGCCAATCTGGTCTGGCGGAGGAGGAGCGACGATGGCGATCTTCGACGACGAACCCAAGAAAAAGGCACGCCCGCACGAGATCGGGCAGGATCTGTCGCTGCTGTCCGTCGATGAACTGTCCGAGCGCATCGGCATTCTGCGCGACGAGATCGCCCGGCTCGAGGCCGAACGCGAGACCAAGGACAACACCAAGTCGGCCGCCGAGGCGCTGTTCCGCCGCGGATAATTGCTGACGTGGCCGTCCGCCGCCGAAAAGCCCGAATGCGACTGTCTTCAAACCTGCGTCCCTCCCAGCCCTCAGCCGGATCAAAAAATGCTCGCAGCCTACAGACCGATCCTTTCCCTGCTTCGCGGCACCGCCTTCCTTCTGGCGGCATCGGGACTGCACGGGCTGCTGTTGCCGCTGCGCGGTCAGGTGGAAGGGTTCTCGACCGCTTCGCTCGGCCTGATGGGCACGGCCTGGGCCGGCGGCTTCGTCACCGGCTGTTTCTTCGCGCCGCGCATCGTGCGCCGTGCCGGACATGTGCGCGCCTTCGGTGCCTTTGCCGCGTCCGGCGCCATCGTGGCGTTGCTGACCGGCCTGGTCATCGATGAATATGTCTGGATCCTGCTGCGCGCCTTCACCGGTTTCACCATGGCCGGCGCCTTCATGGTCATCGAGAGCTGGCTGAACGAGAAGGCCACCAACGAAAACCGCGGCACCGTCTTCGGCCTCTATATGATGGTCACCTATGCCTCGATCATGGGCGGCCAGATGATCGTCGCCGGCGGCGACGTGAAATCGGCGTCGCTGTTCATGATCACGGGGATCCTGTTCTGCCTGTCGCTGATCCCGACCGCCGTGTCGACGGCATCGCATCCCAAGCCGCTGCAGGACGTCAAGCTCGACGTCAAGGGGCTCTACGCCAACTCGCCGGTGTCGGCGATCGCCTGCCTCCTGATCGGCATCGCCAACGGCGCCTGGGGCACGCTTGGCGCGGTCTACGGCGCCCGTATCGGCATTTCCACGGCCGAGATCGCCTTGATGATGAGCCTGGTGGTCGTCGCCGGGGCCGCAATGCAGCTTCCGGCCGGGCGCCTCTCCGACAAGACCGACCGGCGCTTCGTGCTGGCCGGTGCCGCCTTCGGTGCAGCGCTGTTCGCGCTCCTGATCTTCCTGTTCGAACCGCGTTCCGGCGTCTTCGTCATCGTCTTCACCGCCGCCTACGGCGCTTTCGCCTACACGCTCTATTCGATCGCCGTGGCGCATGCCAACGATCACGCGCGGTCGGAGGATTTCGTCAAGGTGTCCGGAGGTCTGCTACTGCTTTACGGCTTCGGCACCATGATCGGCCCTTTGCTGGCCGCCGCCCTGATGAGCTGGATGCGCCCGGAAGGCCTGTTCCTGGCCACCGCCTTCGCGCATCTGTCGCTGGCGGGGTACACGCTGCTGCGCATCAGCCGCCGCGCGCCGGTGCCGATCGAGGATCGCGATGCCTTCAAGACACAGCCGGCCGACCGCTCGGTGACCCCAGAAGCATTGCGGCTCGATCCGAGAAGAAAAGCAGAAGCAAACAGTTGAGATTTGAAAAACTTTGCCTCACAAATGAGGCATGATGTTTTCCGACGCCTTCATGGCGATCGCCGATCCCAATCGGCGCCATCTTCTGGAAGAACTTCGACGCGGTCCGAAGACCGTCAACGAGTTGGCGTCCGGGTTGCCCGTCTCACGCCCGGCCGTATCGCAGCATCTGAAAGTGTTGCTCGACGCTGGATTGGTCAACGCCAAGGCTGAAGGCACAAGGCGTGTCTATACGGTGAGCAACGCGGGTTTCCTGAAACTCAACATCTGGCTCGATCAATTCTGGGAAGCCTGACCGTTTTCTGGCCGCGGTGCTCGCCCGCCCGGTCAGGATTGCGAATTCACGAAGGCGCCGAGCGCATCGAGCAGCTCGCCCGTTCCATGCTCGCGCGTGGCTGACGTGTCATGGCCGTCGAAGAAGGCGCCCTGCTCGGTCATCACCAGCCGCGTGCCGCCGTTTTCCGCGACAAATTCGATGGTCGCCAGCGACACCGAGACGCGGGTTTCGCCAAACAGCAGATCATAGCTGTAGACGATGCGCTGGTCCGGCACGATGTCCTGATAGACCGCGTTGAAGAAATGCATCTGTCCATCGCTCGGGCAGCCGGCATTGACCTCCTTGCCGCCGACACGGAAGTCCATTTCGTGCCGGCTTGGCGCCGGGTCATGGGGATCGACGAACCAGCGCCGCTTGGCATCCGGGTCGCTGAAGGCGGAGAAGACCTTCGCCGGGGCCACCGGATAACTCCGCTCGACGACAAAGGTGGAATGGACAACGGATCGTTGGCTCACTGGACTCTCCTTCATGTTTCGTCCTTGGTCTCGGCCAGGAAATCGCCGAGCCGATCCAGCCGGCGCTCCCAGGAGAGGCGCCGCTCGTTGATCCAGTGCTCGGCCGCTCGCAGCGCCTTCGGTTCGATCTGGCAGGTGCGTACACGCCCGACCTTTTGCGTGCGCACGAGGCCGCTCGCCTCCAGCAGATTGAGGTGCTGGACGACCGCCGACAGCGACATCGCCAGCGGCTCGGCCAACTGGCTCACCGAGGCGGGGCCGCGAGACAGCCGGTCGACCATCTGCCGCCGCGCCGGATCGGCGAGCGCCTGGAACATCAGGTCGAGCTGGGCGGGATCGTGCAGCATCGCGGTCAGCCGTTGTTGTAGGGGAAGAACTTGAAGTAGGGCTGCGCCTCCTCGATCACCCTGGTGAAGGCGGCGCGCTGCATCAGCCGGTCGTGATAGCGCTTCACGGCGGGATATTTGTCGCCGAACGGCTCGACCTTGTTGGCATAGAAGAGCGCCGGAGACGCCGCGCAATCGGCCATGGTGAAGGCATAGCCCACGGCCCATTCCCTCGACCGCATCTCCTGCTCGATGATGGCGTAGGAATTGCGCAACTGGCCGCGCGCCTGTTCGACGCCGTATGGATCGGTCTTGTCCAGCGGCCGCAACCTGTCGCCGACGATCTTCTGCATCGGCTCCTGCACATAGAAATCATAGAAGCGGTCGGCCTGGCGGATCGCCAACGCAAGGTCGATGTCGGCGGGCACGAGGTCGACCGGTCCCGGATAGTGCGCGGCCAGATACTCCACAACGATGGTCGATTCCAGCACCGTGCGGTCGCGTGCATCGTCGCGCAGCGCCGGCATCTTGCCGGTCGGCGAAATCTTCAGGAAGGCCGCTCGCGACCGCTCATCGCCGAGATCGACGATGACGGGCGCAAAGGGCGTGGCGTTCTCGTAGAGCGCGATCAGCGGCTTCCAGCAGAAAGAGGCCAGCGGATGGAAATGCAGCGTCAGGGACATTATTGGACTCGTCTGTTTCCGTGGCAACACTGAAGCATTCACTTAACTATTGCGGTGAGCCTCGCTCGTCAAGGCTCACCCGCAAAGTCTCACCCGGCAAGTCTCATCCGGCAGATCTCAACTGGATCGGACGTGGTCGACGATGGCCGCTTCCATCTCGGGCCAGTCATCCGCGTGCAGTTCGTGACCACCGCCCTCGACCCGAAGGAGTTTCGCGCCCGCAACAGCCTGGGCCAAGGCCTCGCCATGCTCGACCGGAAAGATCGGATCCGACGTGCCGTGGATGACCAGAAGTGGCGCCGCTATTTCGTGCAGGCGGCCCTTCCACTCGTCACTGCCCTTGAGCATGAAATGATTGGTTGCGCTAAGGAAGCCGCCGGACCTGGCATAATCCCGTTCGATGAACGCTCTCGTCGCGGCCTCGTCGAACGGATGGGCGGTGCTGGCGATCGCCCGCGCATCACTGACCATGAAGTCTATGACCTCCCGGCGGCCGGCCCAGTCGACTTTGGCGCCAGCGGCCGAATGTTCCAGATAGGCATCGGTCGTTTGTGGCAGGTGTGACGTGTCGATCCCCACGGGCGAACTGCTGATCACGGTCAGCGACGCGACGCGCAAGGGGTGCCTGAGCGCGACGCGCTGCGCGATCATGCCGCCCATCGACATGCCCGCGACATGCGCCTTGCCGACCCCGTGGCTGTCGAGAACGGCAATCGCGTCGTCGGCCATGTCGTCGAAACTATAGGGCGGCTGGCCCACCGGATATTTGGTCGACCGGCCGGTGTCGCGATTGTCATAGCGAATCACATACAGGCCAGCATTCGCCAGGTTCCGGCAGAAGGCCTCCGGCCACCAAAGCATCGAAGCCATCGCCCCCATGATCAACAGCAGCGCGGGATCCGACGGATCGCCAAACGCTTCGGATACGATCTCGGGACGGTCTTTGCTCGTCATTTCGTGGCCCTCCTCTTCTGCTTGCATTTTGCAATCGGTTGCACGATAATAAAACCGATACGATAATGCAACTGGTTTTGCGGAGAGAATCGAATGCCCCTCGATCGCCGGTCCGGCTGCCCGATCAATCTCTCGCTCGAGGTGTTCGGCGACCGTTGGAGCCTGATCATCCTGCGCGACATGATTTTCGGCGGCAGGCGCCATTTTCGCGAGCTGCTCAACGGCTCGATCGAAGGCATTGCTTCCAACATCCTCGCCGACCGGCTGAAGCGGCTGATGGAGCTCGGTATGCTGACCAAGGCCGACGACCCCAGCCACAAGCAGAAGGCGATCTACAGCCTGACCGAGATGGCCATCACCCTGGTGCCCATCCTTGCTCATCTCGGCGCCTGGGGCCGCATCTGGCTGCCGACCAGCGAGGAACTCTCGATCCGCGCCGAACTGCTGGAAAAGGGCGGACCGCCAATGTGGGAGAAATTCATGGACGAGTTGCGCCATGAGCATCTCGGCACACCCCTCGACACAGCGCCCGGCCCTTCTGTCCGCGCGACGCTGCAGGCCGCCTATCAGGCGGTGGTTGCCGCGAAGGCCCTCAACGCCAGCCCGGCCGCCTGACCAACTATTTTCCCCGTTGAAAGGCCGGCTCTGCTACAAGGGGCCAAAATCACACTTGACGGGATTGGATAGACTCTTGGTTGAGAACTCTAGGGACACTGCCCGCGCGCGTGCCGATCTGCGCTTCAAGAAGCAGGAAGAGGCGGCTACGGTTCGTCAAAAAGCCATGGCCGAATATGTCGCGGAGAGCGACGCCCGCAAGGCCAAGACCGACAAGCTGCGGGCGCTGCGGCTCGCCAAGGAAGCCGAAGATCTGGCCAACACGCCTGCCGCGCCTGCCAAGAAGCCGGCCCGCGCCAAGAAAAAGTAACGCCCCACCTCTCCGGCAATTTTCCTCACCCTCAATCGAACGATCGTGACGCCATCCGACAGGCGCGCCTTCGTCCCGCTGCTTCACAGGAAGCAATTTCAACCGAAACCGGGATAGCCTTATCAGGCCGACAGCCCATGATCGGGCTGTTCAACAGGAGATTGCCATGACCGCGCTGTCGCTCGAAAAAGCCATCGAGATCATCAATGCAGCCTTCACCAGGGGCGCCGATCTCAAGCTCAAGCCGCTCGGCGTCTCGGTGCTCGACGCCGGCGGACATCTGGTCGCCTTCCAGCGCCAGGACGGCGCTTCGTTCCTGCGCCCGCAAATGTCGGCCGGTAAGGCCTATGGCGCGCTGGCCATCGGCATGGGCTCGCGCAAGGTCGAGACCTTCGCCAAGGAGCGCCCGCATCTGGTTGCCGGCATTTCCGACGTGTCGGGGGGCCGCGTGCTGCCGGTCGTCGGCGGCGTGTTGATCCGCGACAAGGCCGGCTCCGTCATCGGCGCCGTCGGCATTTCCGGCGACACGTCCGACAATGACGAGGCGGCCGCGATCGCCGGCATCGAAGCCGCCGGTTTCACCGCCGATCCGGGCTGAACCTCAGTTTAAATTGATGTCGCGACTGGCCGACCGCATCGATACCGCGAATCCCGCCAGCACGTCGAACAGCGCGATGATCGTCAGCGTGAAGAAGATGGAGTGCGCGGCACCCTTCACCAGCAGGAACTCGACCAGGAAAGCGACGAAGACCAGCGTCGACAGGAGATGATCCATGATCGAGGCGCTCGTCGTGCGCGCCGACTTCACCATCTCAAGGAACAGGAAGATGAGCCCGATCAGCACGATCAGATCGCCGAGCGTCATCGAGAACACCCCGCCCGACATCATCCTGAACGAGAAGATCTCGCTCGCCCATGGATCGTCGCCGCCGCCGAATATTCCAAGCAGGCCGAGATTGTAGAGCACGAAAGGCACGATCAAAAGCGGGACGGCACCGAACATCTGGCGTCTCCATATGGGGGCACCCTCTGTAAAAGACGCCACGGGCACGGCGTCAAGATTTTTCGTGCGTGGCCGCAAACACGGTCGAAGACCGGATGCAACAACCATGTCAGCCGGGTGCGGAGCAAAGCAGCCTGCCCGCGCGCTGCCGCCGAACGCAAAAAGACCGGCCAAAGGCCGGTCTTTTGCAACTCAGTCGCTCGGGGAGAGCTGGTCTCAGCTTTCCTTGGGCGTCAGCACCTGGCGACCGCGATACATGCCGGTCTTCAGGTCGATGTGGTGCGGGCGGCGCATTTCGCCGGAATTCTTGTCCTCGACATAGGTCGGGGCCTTGAGGGCGTCGGCCGAGCGGCGCATGCCGCGCTTGGACGGAGAGGTTTTGCGTTTCGGAACGGCCATGGATATGCTCCACTACATGGTCAAAAGCCCCGCCCGCCCTCGTGAAAGGGCCATGTCGGGGCCTAAATCTGAGAAAGTCGGGTGCCTATACACGCCTGACACCGTTTTGGCCAGCGCTGCGGTGAATCTTTTTTGTACCGGCTAGTCGAGACAGCCGACATAGGCGCCTGACCGGCCGGCGCGCCGTTCGATCAAATTGGCGAGCCGTCTGAGGCCGGGCCCGGGTTTTGCCGGATTGCGGGCGATCGGATTGGGCAGCGTGACGGCGAGAAGCGCCGCCTGCCGTCTGGACAACTGCTTTGCCGGAATGCCGAAATGGTGCTGGGCCGCCGCCTCGATGCCGTAGATGCCCGGTCCCCACTCGGCAATGTTGAGATAGATTTCCATGATGCGCCGTTTCGACATCACCGCGTCGAAATAGACGGCCAGCGGCAGTTCGACGACCTTGCGCACGCTGCCCAGCGGCCGCGACCAGAGGAAGAGGTTCTTCACCGTCTGCATGGTGATGGTCGAGGCGCCGCGCGTCGCCTCGCCGGCCAGCGCATCGTCGACGACGCCCCTGAGTTCGCCGAGATCGACACCGCGGTGGAAGCAGAACTGCCCGTCCTCCGACATGATGACCGAATTGGCCAGCACCGGCGCCACATCGTCGATCGACACCCAGCGCCGGTCGTAGCCGGAGAAGGTCGCCAGATCCTTCAGCATCAGCGTCGACACCGGATGCACGAAGGACGGCAGGTAGAGAAAGGTCAGCACCACCGGGACAAGCGCCAGCACGGCGGCCACGACGATGCCGCGCCGGACCCAGCGCTTGAGACCGCGGCGGTTCACGCCTCGCGATCTCGTCGCCATGTCCAGCTTTTCGGTTTCATGATCGACGATCGGTTCCGCCAAGCCGCCCAACCCGTGCCTCTCCTTGCTCCGGCATAATGGCGCTTGCCTTCTTGCGCAACGTCTGAGTGTCGGCTACCGGTCCCGGCCATGACGAATGACGACGAAATGGCGTTCGAAATGGCGCTCATCAGACGGGCCGCGGCCGTCGAGGTGATGCTGCGTCGGTTGCTCGACGACCGTCCGCTTCCGGGAGAGATCGTACGGCCCGATCGTCTGATGGCGGCGATGCGCCACGGCGTGCTGAACGGCGGCAAGCGCCTGCGCCCCTTCCTGGTCATGGAGAGTGCGGCGCTGTTTTCGGCCGATGGCGAGGCGGCGCTGCGCGTCGCGGCCGCGCTCGAATGCGTGCATTGCTATTCGCTGATCCATGACGACCTGCCGGCGATGGACGACGATGATTTGCGCCGCGGCCAGCCGACCGTGCATAGGGCCTTCGACGAGGCCACCGCGATTCTTGCCGGGGACGCGCTGCTGACGCTCGCCTTCGACATTATCGCCGACGAGGTGACCGTTCTGCCGGCGGAGCGGCGGGCAGCCCTTGTGCTGGCGCTGGCCCGCGCCGCCGGCGCCGGCGGCATGGTCGGCGGCCAGAAGCTCGATCTCGAAGCCGAGCAGGCGCGGCCGGACGAGGCTGGCATCATAACGCTGCAGGCGATGAAGACCGGCGCACTGATCCGCTTCGCCTGCGAGGCGGGCGCAATCATCGCCGGCACACAATCGGAAGACCGCGAGCGGCTGGGCGAATTCGGTTCGGCGATCGGCCTTGCCTTCCAGCTCGCCGACGACCTGCTGGACTTGACGGCCGACGCCAGGCAGATGGGCAAGGCGACCGGCAAGGATGCCGCCGCCGGCAAGGGAACGCTGGTGGCGCTGCACGGCGCGGATTGGGCACGCAAGCAGCTCGACGGTCTCGTCGGCCAGGCGCACGCGCTGCTCGAACCCTATGGCGAAAAGGCGGTACTGCTCAAGGCCGCCGCGACTTTCGTGGCAACCCGCAACAGCTGACGACAGGCCCATATCGGTTGCCCATGGTCGACCGCTCGGCGTCACCGTATCGATCCGATCCGCCGCGACCCGCCAGGGCATGCATTGACCTGCGGTGCGCCAACGAAATCTTAATGTAAATGAAGCGTAATCCCGACCATTAAAATAATGCGTATGTGTTGGGGTTGCGCATGCCGGAATATTCTTCCTTCATCCGGTCCGTCCGGATACGTTATCTCTCCGGATTGTTGGTTTTCGCGCTGGCTTCAGCCGCCATCATGGTTGCGCTCAACCGCGTCAATTCCTTGCGCCATGAAATCGATGCGCTGAGCAGCAATCTCGTCGTCTTTACTCGCGACCTGCGCAACGCCACCAGCTTCGCCGAGACAACCAGTTCCGCCTGGCGGGTCGAGACGCGCGATGCGCTGACAGCCTCGGCGCGTGACCATTCCGAGCGTCTGACCGGCGAGATCGAGACCCTGACCGCCCAGCTCGCCGCGATCCGACCGCGTCTGTCGGCCAAGACCATCAACGAGCTCGCGGCTGCCTCCGTCAATGGCGATCTGTTCTGGTCGCCGCGTGACATGGTTCGCAACTTCAACCTGATGTCGGTGGCGCAAAAGACCGACGAATGGAGTTCTCGCGAAATCCGCAACCAGAACGACCTGTTCGTTCAGCCCATGTTGGTGCGTGTCCGCACCGCGATGGACGACGAACGCCATCTGGCGGACGCCTCCAGCGACCGGCTGCTTTTGTGGGCGAGCGGCCTTTTGTTCGCCGTGCTCGCCATCGTCGCCTTCTGGATCTTCCGACCGATGGAGCAGGCGATCCGCCGCGCCTTTGCCCAGTCGGCCGAATCCTTGTTCAAGGCCGAGGCGGCCGACCGCGCCAAGTCGGAATTCCTGGCCAATATGAGCCACGAGATCCGCACGCCGATGAACGGCGTGCTCGGCATGGCCGAATTGCTGGCCAAGACCGAGCTGACCCCACGCCAGAAGACCTTCACCGACGTCATCGTCAAATCCGGCAACGCGCTGCTCACCATCATCAACGACATCCTCGATTTCTCGAAGATCAACGCCGGGCAGCTGACGCTCGACCCTGCTCCTTTCCGTCTCTCCGAAGCGGTCGAGGACGTGGCGACGCTGGTCTCGGCGCGCGTTGCCGAAAAGAACCTTGAGCTGATCGTGCGGGTCGACCCGCGCCTGCCGGCCTATGTCGTCGGCGACGCCGGCCGCTTCCGGCAGATCGTCACCAATCTGGTCGGCAATGCGGTGAAGTTCACCGAGAAAGGCCATGTGCTGATCGATGTCGGCGGCGAGACCGTCAACGACGTCGTCCAGCTCAAGCTGCGCGTCGAGGACACCGGCATCGGCATCCCGGCCGAGAAACTGCAGAACGTGTTCGAGAAATTCGCTCAGGTCGACGGCTCCTCGACCCGCCGTCACGAAGGCACCGGCCTCGGGCTCGCCATCGCCGCCCGTCTCGTCGACCTGATGGCCGGCAAGATCGGCGTCGAGAGCGAGATCGGCCGCGGCTCCGTCTTCTGGTTCGCCGTGCCGCTGCCCGTCCACCGCGCCGAGGCGCGCGACGCGATCGTGCCGGTGGATGTCACCGGCGCGCGTGTGCTTGTCATCGACGACAATCCGGTCAACCGCGAGATCCTGCTCGAACAGCTCAGAAGCTGGAGCTTCGACTGCGCCGCCGCCGAAAGCGGTGCGGTGGGGCTCGCCTTCCTCGATCGCGCCTGCCAACTCGGCGCCAGCGTCGACTGCATCATCCTCGACTATCAGATGCCCGGCATGAACGGCGCCGATGTCGCCCGCGCCATCGCCGCCGACAGCCGGCTGTCGGCCATCCCGATCGTCATCCTGACCTCGGTCGACCAGGTCGATTTCGGCAAGATGATCATCGACTTCGGCATTGCAGCGCACCTGACCAAGCCGGCGCGCTCCGCTGTCCTGCTCGGCACGGTCATCTCGGTCATCCAGAAGGCACGCTCGCAGGTCGGCAAGGCGCAGTTCATTCGCGAACCGGTCCAGTCATCCCCCCAGCCGCCGGCACCTGCCTTCACCGTCATCCGCGGTCCGGCGCTGCCGGTTGCCGCGGCGCCGGAATCGGCCGCCGCGCCGAACAGCCCGATCGACATCCTGATCGCCGAGGACAATGACGTGAACCAGATGGTGTTCGGCCAGATCCTCAACGGACTCGGCCTGAGCTACCGCATCGCCGGCAATGGCCGCACCGCGGTCGAGATGTACCGCTCGCTGCATCCGAGGCTGATTCTGATGGACGTCTCGATGCCGGAAATGAACGGCTACGAGGCGACACGCGCCATCCGGGCGATCGAGGCTTCGTCGGGCGGCCACATCCCGATCATCGGCGTCACCGCGCATGCGCTGAAGGGCGACCGCGACAAGTGCATCGAGGCCGGCATGGACGACTATCTGCCGAAGCCGGTTTCGCCCGATCGCCTGGGGACGAAAATCGGCACCTGGCTCAGCGAGACGGTGGTGGCGAAGACGGCTTAGCCATCCCTTAGCCAGCGGCCTCCAGACGATAGCGGCGCATCCAGTCGAGAGTTGTCTCGTCGGCAAGTTTCGCGACACCTGGCCGCACCGCCTCGGCATCAGGCGTTTGAACGCCGAGAGCCTCGCAGATGCCGAGCAATGCCGCTGCCGGGTCGGCCGAGAGTCGCTCATAGCCAATCCGCAGCGGGGTCAGGCCTTGCGCCGCGAACCAGGTGTTCCAGGCCGCGTCATAGGCTTCGAGCTCGGCAAGCTCACCTTTGATCCGCTCGAAATCATATTGGGGTTCCTGTGCCGGCCCGACCCTTTCGATCTCGGTGCCGTCAGGCGCAATGTGCCAAAGACCGGTCTGCTGTGCCTTGATCAGCGAGACAGCCTGCGCGAGCTTGTTCTCGCGCGAAAGGTGTATGTAGAGAACGCGGCCAAAGGCTCTTTCGAAACGCGCTGTGTCTGACGCAAGCCCGGGATAGACTTGGTCGAAAATCGCCGACAGCTCACCCAGGTTTTCGCGCATCAGTCGCAGGCCGAAGACATCTGTCCCGCCCTTGCCGGCGGCGATCGCGGCTTCGAGATAGGCAATATTGAATTCACGCTCGCCTATCGTATCGCGACCGGGCAGCTTCCATTCCTCGGCCCATTCGGCCACGTCCTGTCGCCGATAGAAGGAGTGAGGAGCGCCTGATCTACCGGTGGATTCCAGCAGCTTGCACAGCAAAGTGCTGCCGGTTCTCGGCGTGCCGCAGATAATGTATGCCTCGAACATCCCGTTGCCCTTGTCGTTCATCGCAGGCAGGGCGACCCCGGCCAGTCCGCCACCGCCTATAATTGAAATCGTTGCTGGATGCGACGGGCGCATTCCAATGGAGAATGCACACTGGTGTCGACTTCGAGATCGTAGCGTATCCCCTCGTGCACGCGTTCGAACTGCCAGCGCGCCAGCCCCGGCAGCCTGTCGGCTCGCAGCGCTTCGCGCGCCTCGAGCACATTGAGGGGCGCCATGACGCCGACCAGATGCAGGTCGAAATCCGACAGCAGGTCGATATATTCCTGTATTTCGCCATTGCAGAGCACGTCATCGACAATAAGATTGTTGCCCTGCCCAGCCATGGCCGCAACGGCATGGCGCATGCCGCGCAGGGTTTTCTCGCCCACCGGCCCAGTCCTGATGACGACCGAAGGCTTGCCGTCCTGCCGAACGGTTTCGTAGGCAAGGCCGTCGGCATGGTCCTGCAAGGCGTCGGGCAGCATCTCGAGAAAGCTGTCCATCTGAACATGCAGAAACGGCTCGGTGGTTATCCCCTGCAATGCCTTGGCTGTCGAAGACTTACCAGCACTGCCGACGCCGTTGAGCAGAACGATCCTGGCTCTCATGGTAAGGCCTCTTTCGGACATGAGCCGGCTACCGGTTCCGCACCACCACGCAGGCGCCGCCGACGCTTTGCAGCTTCTGACAGATGACATTGGCGGCGGCGCGGTCGTCGATTCCGATCCTGACGGCGTAGATGCCGCGCCGGCCGATCGGCGTGCGCACCCGGCTGACCACCGGATCGTGACCGCTGAGCAATGCCGGAAACCGGCTCCGCACCCTGAGCCACTGGCTGATCGCGGCACTGCGGCGGAAATTGCCCGCCACCTGGACGCCCCATGGCTTGATGTTGATCGAGGCCATCGCCACGGTCTTCGACATGATCACCGGCAGCTTGCGGCAGGCAGTCGCGAAATCCAGCTTGGCATCGAGTGGTTCGACTTTACCGGCATAGGCCCGGTCGGTGAACTTGTCGACCGGCTCGCCCATCACGTCGAAGACATAGCTTTCCGTCTCCATCGGCAGGAAGCCACCAGAATTCAGCCAGCGCGACACCCGGCTCTCGCCGGCATTGTAGGCAGCGGCCGCCAGACCGAGATTGCCATAACCGGCCTTCATCTCGGCCAGATATCGAGCCGACGCCGGGATCGCCTGGTTGATGTCGAAGGAATTTTCGAGCCCCCGCATCTTGGCGGTACCCGGCATGAACTGGGCGATGCCTTCGGCGCCGACGGGGCTCACTGCATTGGGATCGAAACGGCTCTCCTTCCAGATCAGGCGGGCGAAGAATTCCCTGGGAAGACTGTTCTGGTCGGCATTGGCCTGGATCAGGTTGCAGACCTTGTCGATCAGCCTCTGCTTGGCCGATTGCGGCGGATCGGCCTGACCGAGTGTCGACCAAACCAACCCACAGAGCAGGGTCAGCGCCACCCACGGGAAACGCTGCATCTGGCCTACTCTGCCGCGGCCTTGCCGCCCTGACCGAACCGTTGGTCAATGTAGTCGGCGACCATTTTCTCGAAATCCGCCGCGATCGACGGTCCGCGCAGCGTCGCCGCTTTCTTGCCGTCGACGAAGACCGGTGCGGTCGGCGTCTCGCCGGTGCCGGGCAGCGAAATGCCGATATCGGCATGCTTGGATTCACCCGGGCCGTTGACGATGCAGCCCATCACCGCGACCTTGAGGCTCTCGACGCCCGGATATTTCTCACGCCACACCGGCATGTTCTTGCGCAGATCCGCCTGGATGTTCTGCGCCAGTTCCTGGAACACGGTGGAGGTGGTGCGGCCGCAGCCGGGGCAAGCGGCGACGATCGGCACGAACTGCCGGAAGCCCATCGTCTGCAGCAACTCCTGCGACACCTGCACCTCGCGGGTGCGGTCGCCATTGGGCTCCGGCGTCAGCGAGATGCGAATGGTATCGCCGATGCCTTGCTGCAGGAGGATGCCCATGGCGGCGGAAGAAGCGACGATGCCTTTCGAGCCCATGCCGGCTTCGGTGAGGCCGAGATGCAGCGCATGGTTGGAGCGGGTGGCGAGTTCGGCATAGACGGCGATCAGGTCCTGCACGCCGCTGACCTTGGCCGAGAGGATGATTTTTTCACGGCCCAGGCCGATCTCTTCGGCCATCTCCGCCGACAGGATCGCCGACTGCACGATCGCCTCGCGAGTCACCTCCTGCGCCGTCAGCGGGAAACCCTTGTCCTGGTTGTCGTCCATCAGCCGCGTCAACAATTCCTGGTCGAGCGAACCCCAGTTGACGCCGATGCGCACCGGCTTGTCATGTTTGATCGCCATTTCGACGATGTCGGTGAACTGCCGGTCTTTCTTGTCCTTGAAGCCGACATTGCCGGGGTTGATACGGTACTTGGCCAGCGCCTCGGCGCAAGCCGGATGATCGGCCAGCAGCTTGTGGCCGATATAATGGAAATCGCCGACCAGCGGCACGTTGATACCGAGCCGCTGCAGCCGCTCATGGATGCGCGGAACCGCGGCGGCACTCTCGTCGCGGTCGACGGTGATGCGCACGATCTCCGAGCCGGCGCGGTGCAGCGCCGCCACCTGCGCGACCGTCTGGTCGACATCGGCGGTGTCGGTATTGGTCATCGATTGCACGACGACCGGCGCGCCGCCGCCGACGACCACGCCGCCGACATCGACGCCGACCGAAGTGCGGCGGGGGAAGGGAAAGGAAAAATACCCGGTCATGCCGGCAGCCTTTTGTGTCTCTGGAGCGCTATGCGTCTCTCTGAAGCCCGTGCGTCCGCCTGGACGCATAAGCCGGGTCCGATGCGCTGAAGTCCGGGCATGAGGTGGAGGAGCAAAGATGGCTTGTCAATGGCGACAGGTCGCCACTGGCAGCAATTGGTGCCGGCTAGGACCCTGAAACGGCGCACGACCCGGCGGTGGCCGGTCATATCGGGCCTGACGAATATTAGTTCCGGCTTGTGGGATCGCTGAAATTAAAACCACTGCACCGGCGGCTGGCGCCGCCGGCAAGGAAGACCGCCAGTGGTGAGCGGCTATATCAGGTGAGGATCAATGCGTGGTTGGTTGCGCCCTCAGTTTCTCAATCGCATCCTTGAGTGCCAGCTTGCGTCGCTTGAGATTCACGATTTCGAGGTCGTCCACCGACGGGTGGTTCATCGCGTCATCGATTTCGCGTTCGATGTCGCCGTGTTTCCGCTGCAACTCATCAAGATGGGATGCAAGAGACATGATTGGTTCTCCCTTTCATGGTTTCCTCGATTGCAGCCGTCAAAGGCACGTCCACCGCAGGTCGTATCTGTGACGGCACAATGACAGTGTGCCACCATCGGACAGCGATGTCGAATGCTGCGTGGTAGCATTCCACGACAATGTGAAATGTGATAAGGGCTGCAAGCCGGTGGCAGAAATTGCCGCCCCCGCCCAATCAGGCCCAGTTTTGGGCGCCGCAGACGTGCAGACGGTAGAGAATGTCCGATCAGGAACAGGCCGATACTCGCCTCGAATTTTCCCGGCTGAAGCAGGAACACGCCGATTTCGATGCCGCGATCAACGCGATGATCGCCACTAACTGCGACCCGCTGCAGATCCAGCGGATGAAAAAGAAGAAGCTGGCCCTCAAGGACCGGCTGATGAAGCTGGAAGACAGGATCATTCCAGATATCATCGCCTGAGCCCGATCTGGCCCGTCGCCATTCGGGCTCAATACCCTTCCGTCTTGAGCAACTCGATCCGGCTCGCCCGCCGTCATCATCGGCATATTCACGTGCAACGATCATGTCCGCGACCGCCATCAGCAAGGATCTTCCGGCCGTGTGCGAGCCGGATTGAACGCTGGCGGACTGGCAACCCCAAAGGGCACGGAGATCACGCGACTGTGAACAGCCGATTTTAGGCGCGGCGGGAATAAACCGGCCCTGCGACAAGTCTCCTGTACAGGCGCCACTTCCGGCGTTGAGGAGTTCGGCATGCCCTGTCATTGCGAGCACAGCGATCATGGCTGCGGTACAGGCCGTGACCGTGCGCTGGCGAGCAGGATCGGCAGCCTCTTCTCCGTGACGCTTGACACTGGTGACGCGGATGAATTCACTTTCAGCAAGGCAGGCGCCTTTGCCTGCTTCGGGGGACTTTGTCCCCATGGGCAAGGCAAGGTCGCCATCGCCTCGTGAGACGGCACGGCCAATCCTTTCAGGAGTGCCGGATCATGGTGCTATTTTGAACGAAAAGGCTTTGGCAGAGCGCTTCAACGAGGTGGTGCTGCCGCATCTCGGCGACGCGCTGGCGCTGGCCCGCTGGCTGACCGGCAATGCCACCGATGCCGAGGACGTCGTGCAGGACGCCTGCATCAAGGCCCATGCCGGCATGCCAGGCTATGCCGGCGGCAATGCGCGGGCCTGGCTGCTGACCATCGTGCGCAACGCCTCCTACACCTGGATGGCGCGCAACCGGCCGCGCGGCATGATGGCCGTTGGCGATCTCGGCGATCTCGACGACATGGCGGCCGCCCATGGCACCAGCCTGCCGGACGAGGACGGCCCGGAGGCGAGCCTGATCGCCAGGGCCGATACGGCCGCCGTCGAGGCTGCGATCGCTGCCCTGCCGCGCCCGTTTCGCGAAACTCTGGTGCTGCGCGACATCAACGGCCTCAGCTATCGCGAGATAGCGGTCATGCTCGACGTGCCGATGGGCACGGTGATGTCCAGGCTTGCCCGCGCCCGCGGCCTGCTGGCCTCTGAACTGGGGAGAGCGCCATGACCGGCCATGACGACGGACTGCCCAATGACCCCGAAGGTATCGGACTGATGATCCACGCCCTTGTCGATGGCGAACTCGATGCGGCGGCCGCCCTTGCGGTGGAGCGTCGCATCGCCGCCGACCCCCGGCTTGCCGCCGAGCATGCCCGCATCCTTGCCTTGCGCGGCGCGGTCAGCCGCTTGCCGCGCCCGGACGTCGGCGACGCCTTTCTGGCCCGCATCGCGGCAATCGGCGCGCCGGCCACGCAGGCGCGGGACGAGGAGCCGCAGCGGGGCACGCAGTCGGCGCTGCCGGGATTGATCGCGGGTGCCGGCCCGGGCCAGAGACGGGAAGCGGGGACGCGTCCTTCGCAGGTGCGGCCTTCGCCAAGGGCGCGCCGCTTCGGCTCGTTCGACTGGCGCGCCATGGCCGCGTCGATCATGATCAGCGCCGTGCTGGCCAGCGGGGCGACGCAATGGGTGATGCAGAGCGGCGTGGACGATGGCTTTGCCGCGGCCGTCGCCAGCGGCCATCGACGCAGCCTGCTTGCCGCGAGCCCGAT
The DNA here is from genome assembly GCF_020165665.1 of Mesorhizobium sp. BH1-1-4. Lineage (NCBI taxonomy): Bacteria > Pseudomonadati > Pseudomonadota > Alphaproteobacteria > Hyphomicrobiales > Phyllobacteriaceae > Mesorhizobium > Mesorhizobium sp. BH1-1-4. The sequence continues at coordinate 32,470 of NZ_JAIUIN010000027.1, read as the reverse complement.
CGACATCGTTTCCTCCGACCGCCATACGGTCAAGCCGTGGCTCGACGCCAGGATCGGCGTCTCGCCGCCGGCACCCGATCTCGCACAGGACGGCTTCGCGCTGATCGGCGGCCGGGTCGAGGTGATCTCGGGCCGGCCGGTACCGGCGCTGGTCTACCGCCATCGCGAGCACCTGATCACCCTGGTCGCCGAGCCGCGGCAGGGCGGCAAGGCCACCCAGCCCGATGACGTTTCCTCCGGTGGCTTCTCGATGGTGCACTGGAGCGACGGCGCCTTCTCCTACTGGGCGATTTCGGACATGGAGCGGCCCGAGCTCGACGACTTCGTCGCCCGCTTCCGCAAGGCGGCGGTATGAGCTGGATGCGGCCGCCGGCATCTCGCCGATGGCCTGAAATCCTTGCGGCCCCGCGCGAATTCCGCTAAGGCGCGCCTTTGTCGCCGGGGAGCAAAGGCTTGAACGATCAACGCGCCGACGTCGCCATCATCATGGGCAGTCAATCCGACTGGGCGACCATGCGCCAGGCAGCGGAGACGCTTGAGGCGCTTGGTGTCCCCCACAGACGGTTGATCATTTCGGCGCACCGCACGCCCGACCGGCTCTATGAGTTCGCCAAGGGCGCCAAGGCGGCCGGCTACAAGGTGATCATCGCCGGCGCCGGCGGCGCCGCCCATCTGCCCGGCATGACAGCGGCGATGACGCCGCTGCCGGTGTTCGGCGTGCCGGTGGAATCGAAAGCGCTGTCGGGCCAGGATTCGCTGCTGTCGATCGTCCAGATGCCGGCCGGCATTCCTGTCGGCACGCTCGCCATCGGCAAGGCCGGCGCGGCCAACGCTGCGCTTCTTGCCGCCGCCGTATTGGCGCTCAATGACGACAAGCTGGCCCAGCGGCTCGACGCCTGGCGCGCTTCGCAGACCGCCAAGGTCGCCGCCGAACCGACGGACACGCCGTGAGCCTGCCCACCGGATCGACGATCGGCATCATTGGCGGCGGCCAGCTCGGCCGCATGCTGGCGATGGCGGCCGCCCGCCTCGGCTACCGCACTGTCGTGCTGGAGCCGCAGCAGGATTGCCCGGCCGCCCAGGTGGCCAACCGGCAGATTACGGCCGCCTATGACGATCCGGCAGCACTTGCCGAACTGGCGGCGGCCAGCGCCGTCGTCACCTACGAGTTCGAGAACGTGCCGGTAACCGCCGCAACCGCGCTTGCCGCCAAAGTGCAGGTCTATCCGCCAGCGCGTGCGCTCGACGTGACGCAGGACCGGGTGAGCGAGAAGACATTCCTCAACGGCATCGGCATCGCCACCGCCGATTTCCGACCGGTCGACACGGACGACGAGTTGACAACGGCGCTCAAGGCCTTCAGCGGCAGCGGCATCCTGAAGACGCGGCGCATGGGCTATGACGGCAAGGGCCAGCGCGTCTTCCGCAACATGGAAGCCGGTGGCTTCGCCGGGACCTGCGAGGCGATGGGCAGCGTGCCGCTGATCCTGGAGAGCTTGGTGCCGTTCGAGCGCGAGATTTCCGTCATCGCCGCGCGCGGGATCGATGGTGCGGTCGCTGCTTACGATCCGGCCGAGAATGTGCACCGCGACGGCATTCTGCACACCTCGACCTTGCCGGCCGCTGTCGCGCCCGCGACCGCGCGCGCCGCGAAGGACGCGGCGACGAAAATCCTGTCCGCGCTCGACTATGTCGGCGTCATCGGTGTCGAGTTCTTCGTGCTGGCTGACGGTTCGCTGCTGGCCAACGAGATCGCGCCCCGCGTCCACAATTCCGGCCACTGGACGGAAGCCGCCTGCGTCGTTTCGCAGTTCGAGCAACATATCCGCGCCATTGTCGGCCTGCCGCTCGGCAGCCCCGACCGCCATTCCGACTGCGTGATGGAGAACCTGATCGGCGACGATGTGCTGCGCGTACCGGCCCTGCTCGCCGAGCCCGACCTGATGCTGCATCTCTACGGCAAGGCCGAGTCGCGGCCCGGCCGCAAGATGGGCCATTTCACCCGCATCGGCTCGCGCACTTAATTCGCGAACACCTATTGCACCTCGTCGCTGTCCTCGCCGGGACTGGCGCAACTCACATCGCCTTCCTCGCAATTGGCCGAGGCGGCGAGTTGCTTGATACGATCATTGGTCAACCTGGTCAGGCATTGCGACACCGCCATCGCATGGATGGAACCGCCCTGGCTGGCGGCGGTGGTATGGGCGCATTCGGCGTCGCGGAAGGCGATCCAGGCCCGCTGCGCCGCCTGCAGCAATCTCTTGGCATCGGCGTCATCGGAGCCGATCAGGTCCTGATAGGCCTTGTTGAGCCTCGCGTCGGCGGCCTGATAGTCCTCGCCGGCACAGATGTTCATCATTTGCTGGCTGTCGTCGGAGCGGTCGCATTCCTGCGCGCGTGCAGCCGCCCCTGCCGCCAGGACGGCGAGACCGGCGAACAGGAAAATTCGGCCCATCTTTGTCCCCAAATCAGTTGATGGTCGCGGCATCATCCCAGCCCGCCCATGGCCATGCAATGCCACGGGGCCGACTTGGCGGATATTTGATGATATAGGGGGCGCGGTGCACGCTTGCCGTTGACTTACGGTTGACATGGGCAAGGCTCCTCGTTTATGAGCCACCCACCGTTCAAAAGGCGCGTCTTCTGGCGCGCCTTAAAATTTCGACCCGGAACCGGGTCCACACCGACAGGCAAGACCATGAAGATCAAGAATTCGCTCAAGGCGTTGAAGGCGCGTCACCGCGACAACCAGCTGGTTCGCCGCAAGGGCCGTGTCTACATCATCAACAAGACCGCCCCGCGCTACAAGGCGCGCCAGGGTTGAGTTTTCGGCCGGAGGCCTTTTTCGCCTCCGCCCATTGATGCTTGTCGGCCAGCCGACCTTCTCACGCTAAAATCACTTTGATGTTCCGCCGCCCGGGATTAAACTCGGGCGATGCGGATTCTTTTTGCGTTTTTGACGACTTTCCTCGTTTCCGGCGTCATTTCCCTGCCGACGCGGGCCAGTGACCAGCCGATCGCGGCGGCGGTGCCGGATGGTCAGCCCGCCCCCTCCGATGCCCAGCCCGCGGCGCCGGACGCCCCGGCCCCGCCGATGACCAAACAGGCCCGGCTCGACAAGCTTTTCTCCGACCTGAAGCGCGAACGCAACGAAAAGGCCGCCGAGCGCATTGCCGGCAGCATCTGGACCGAATGGTTCCGGTCCGGCAGCGCCTCGATCGACCTGATGATGCAGTGGTCGCAAAAGGCGATGAACGATCAGAAGTTCGACGTCGCGCTCGATTTCCTGGACCAGGTGGTGACCTTGCAGCCAAGCTACGCCGAAGGCTGGAACCGCCGCGCCACCGTGCATTTCATGATGAAGAACTACGGCAAGTCGATGGCCGACATTGACCGCACGCTGCAACTCGAGCCACGCCATTTCGGCGCGCTGTCGGGCCTGGCCCAGATCATGGCGGAGACCGGTCACAAGCAATCGGCGCTCGAGGCCTGGCAGAAGGTGCTGGCCATCTATCCGATGATGCGCAGCGCCCAGAACCAGGTCGCGACCCTGTCGGAGGAGCTTGCCGGCGAGGGAATTTGAGGCCGTAGGCATTAGTCAGTAGTGAGTAGTGAGTAGTGAGTAGTGAGTAGGGCAGGTATCGAGGGAACCTACTCCCTACAACTTATCTCCCCTCCACCCCGTATATCCCCGCATGAACCTGATCTACGCCGTCCTCGCTTTCCTCGTCGCACTCATCTTGACCCTTGTCGGCGTGACCCGCGTCGGCTCATGGCTGGTCGAGCGCCGCGGTCCGCCGGTCGGCGTGTTCGCCGACATTGGCGGTGTCCGCATCCACTATGTCCACGTTCCCGTGCCCGCCAATGCGGATCTGCCGCCGATCGTCTTCATCCATGGCGCCAGCGCCAATCTGAAGGACCAGATGCTGCCGCTCAGGCCGTTGCTCGAAGGTCGCGCCGAAATGCTGTTCTTCGACCGACCGGGAGCCGGCTGGTCGGGACGCGGTCCCGGCAACAATGAAAATCCATCGGCACAGGCCAACACCATCGCCGCGCTGATGGACCATCTCGGCATCAAGAAGGCCATTATTGTCGGCCATTCCTTCGGCGGCGTGGTGACGGCGGCCTTCGGCCGCGAACATGCCGACAAGACGCTCGGCCTCGTCTTCCTGGCGCCGGCTACCCATCCCTGGCCTGGCGGCGCGACGTCCTGGTACTACGATGTGACCACTCTTCCGGTGATCGGCCGGCTGTTTTCCGAAACGCTGACCTATCCGGCCGGATCGCTGCGGATGGCCGATGCCACGACCTGCGTCTTCTCGCCCAACAAAGTGCCGGACAATTATCTCGCCTCGGCCTCGATCCCGCTGGTGCTGCGGCCATCGGCCTTTCGCGCCAACGCCACCGACGTCGCCCGGCTCTATCGCTATGCGCTTGGCGCGGCACCCCACTACAAGGAGATCACGGCGCCGACCGTGGTCATTTCGGGCGACAGGGACAAGGTCGTCTACGCGCATATCCATTCCGTTGGCCTGGTGCGCGACATAGCGGGCGCCGAGCTTGTCTGGGTTCACAATCTCGGCCACAAGCCGGACTGGATCGCCTCGGATCTCGTCGTCGGGGCCATCGAGAAAGTCGCTGGCAAGGATATCGATCTTGAGGCGATGGCCAGGACGGTCGAGACCCGGATATCGGGCGACGCCTATGGCGTGGGCAAATGCGCCGACATCAAGGAACCTGAAGCGGAGCTTGCGCCGACTTGACGGATGTCATCCAGGAGTCATCCGACGCGTGCGCCCTTCTCGGCAGACGTCGCCAGCCGCTAGTCTAGATGACCAGCAGTGGCGTCTTGCCGGGAACCCGAGCGTAGAGGTCCATGACGTCCTGATTGAACATGCGCACGCAGCCGGATGACGCGGATTTGCCGATCGATTTCCAGTCCGGCGATCCATGGATCCGGTAAAGCGTATCGACCCCGTCCTTGAAGATGTAGAGCGCACGCGACCCGAGCGGGTTGCTGATGCCGGGCTGCATGCCCTGGCGCCATTTTTCCAGCTTCGGATCCCTGCGGATCATCGCCGAAGGCGGCGTCCAGGTCGGCCATTTGCGTTTCCACTGGACGATCGCGCGGCCCTTCCAGGAATAGCCCTGGCGCCCCAGTCCGACGCCGTAGCGCATGGCCTTGCCGCCTTCGAGCACCCAGTAAAGGTGCTTGTCGGTCGTATTGACCACGATCGTGCCGGGTTTTTCGCCTGTCGGATCGTCGACGATCTGCCTCAGGAACCGCCCGTCGACCTTGGCGAACGGGATTGCCGGCAGCGCATGGCCGCCGTCTTCGACCGCACTGTACATGCCCGCATAGTCGGGCGACGCCGGGCTTACGGTTTCAGGCGCGGCGGCGTCGATGGTCGCCTTTTCCGGTTTCGGTTCGAGCGGAACCGGGGCAGGCGTGCTCGCCAAGCTGATCGACTGCCTTGGCAGTTGGGCACAGGCGGAGATGGTCGAAACGCCAATAAGCGAAAGCCCGGTCAGCAGGGACCGGCGTGAAACGGCAAATGACATTCAATATACTTTCAAGCGAAGGAAATTCAGGCGGGTGAGCGGCCGTTAGCGCCGCCTCACCGTGTCTTGTAGAGTGGATCGCGGCAGCCCTGTGTCGAGACAAGGGCGGCGATGATTGTCCAGACTTTTGTTGCACTGTGGCCACAGTGGGCTCTGCGCCAATGCATGTCGCCCAAAGGTGACGTCGGTTCGTGCGGTGTTCCCTCGGAAGGCTTACCGGCCGGCTGTTTCCGACCCCACATAGGCGATGCGCAGCATGTTGGTCGATCCTGGCGTCCTGAGCGGCACACCGGCGGTGATGATGACGCGATCGCCGGGCTTGCCGAATTCTTCTTCGAGCGCAATGCGGCAGGCGCGGTTGACCATGTCGTCGAGATCGGTGGCATCGGGCGAGACGACACAGTGCGTGCCCCACAAAAGTGACAGCCGCCGCGCCGTGTTGAGGATCGGCGACAGCGCGATGATCGGCACTTGCGGCCGCTCGCGCGCGGCGCGCAGGCCTGTCGTGCCTGATGCCGTGTAGGTGATGATCGCCGACAGTTTCAGCGTCTCGGCGATCTCGCGTGCGGCCAGCGAAATTGCGTCGGCGCCCGTTGCTTCCGGCTCGGAACGCTGCGCGTTGATGATGCCGGCATAGGTCGGGTCGGTTTCGACCTTGGCGGCGATGCGGTTCATCATCGCCACGGCTTCGACCGGATAGGCGCCCGCCGCCGATTCCGCGGACAGCATGATGGCGTCCGCGCCCTCGAAGACGGCGATCGAAACGTCGGAGACCTCGGCGCGGGTCGGCACCGCGGCGGTGATCATCGATTCCAGCATCTGCGTGGCGACCACCACCGGCTTGCCGGCGCGGCGCGCGGCGCGCGTGATCTGCTTCTGGATGCCGGGCACGGCTTCGAGCGGCATTTCGACACCGAGATCGCCGCGGGCGACCATCAGCGCGTCGGACAGTTCGATGATCTCGGCCAGCCGGGCCACAGCCTGCGGCTTTTCGATCTTGGCCATGATCAGCGCCCGGCCGCGGGCGATCTTGCGCGCCTCGGCCAGATCCTCCGGCCGCTGCACGAAGGATAGCGCGACCCAGTCGACGCCCGTCGCCAGCACCGCGTCGAGGTCCTTGCGGTCCTTCTCGGTCAGCGCGCCGACCGGCAGGTCGGTGTCGGGCAGGCTGACGCCCTTCTTGTCGGAAATGGTGGTGCCGGCAATGACGGTGCAGACGATCGACTTGCCGTCGCTCTTCACCGCCTTCAGTTCGAGCTTGCCATCGTCGATCAGGAGGCGATGGCCTGTTTCGACCGAGCTCAGGATTTCGGGGTGCGGCAGATAGACCCTGGTCGACGTGCCGGGCTCGGGATTGTCGTCGAGCGTGAACGTCTGGCCCGGCGTCAACACTTCCTTGCCATTGGCGAACTTGCCGACACGCAGCTTCGGGCCTTGCAGGTCGGCCAGGATGCCGATCGGCCGGCCGACCTTTTCCTCGACGGACCGGATACGGCCGACCAGCGTGCGCATCAGCTCATGATCGGTATGGCTCATATTGATGCGGAACACATCCGCACCGGCTTCGAACAGCTTCTGCAGCATCTCCTCGGACGAGGAAGCCGGACCGATTGTGGCTAGGATCTTGACCTTGCGGCTACGTCTCATTGACTATTCGTTCCCGGGGCGGCTGGGGCGCCTCCCGTTGCGGGCTCGTCGGTCAGCTGGACCATCCAGCTTGCCTGCTCGCCCGTGTCATATTCCTGGAATCCGGCGCGCTGGAAGCCCCGGGCGACGCAGTCGTTTACGCCGGCGATCTTGAACTCTTTTTCAGCCACGCACATGTTGATCGGGCCGTCCCAGCGTCCACCGCGCTCGGCGTCTTCTGCATAAAGATAGTAAAACCTTGATGACAGCGGCCCTTCGATCAACGTCTTGCAGCTCGATCCTTCGATGTGCCACCAGCCCTCGGTGATCCAGCCGGCCTTGGCGCGGTAGCCGATGCCGACGCCGACCAGGTTTTGCGTGGCGTTGCAGACGCGGAAATCGGCGCGCGCCGGTGAGGCCGCCACCATCGCGGACAGGCCCACGCCGAGCGTCAGGAGCGGCATGGCAAAGGCAAGGCGCGCGCGCTGCCCGCCGACGGAACCCATCCCAAAACCCCTGAAGAACCACATCAGCATCTCTCTGCGCCCCTTTTCGGAAAAGTCCGGGCGCATGTCAACGCGCCGTTTTGACCAATTCCAATCGATTTAGGAAGGCTCCCGGCGCACGATCCGTCGCCCTTGCCAGATTTCCCGGGAAACCTTGGCCAAACAACGGCATTGCGCACACGTCGTCTTCGTGGAATGACGATAGCATCCTCCCCGAAGGCCAGCGAACGACCATTTCCCGCCAATGACCCGATCCACAGTTTTCGCGCCCTTCGATATTGTCGAGGGCGACCGCAAGCGGGGCGTCGTGCTTCTGGCCGATCATGCCCGCCGCGACCTGCCGGAGGAGTATGGCAGCCTGGGCTTGCCTGCGGCCGAGTTCGATCGCCATATCGCCTATGACATCGGCGTCGAAGCGGTGACGCGCGAACTGGCGGCCCTGCTGGACGCGCCGGCGGTGCTCGCCAATTTCTCGCGGCTGCTGATCGATCCCAACCGGGGCGAGGACGATCCGACCCTCATTCGCCAGCTATACGACGGCACCATCATTCCGGGTAATTATCCCCTGGCGCCGGAGGAGCGCGAAAGGCGGCTCGATCGCTTCTACCGTCCCTATCACGATGCGGTCGGCGCCATGATCGCGTCGGTGGCGCAGGCTTCGGGGCAAGCGCCCTTCATCTTCTCGGTGCATTCCTTCACCCCGGCCATGCAGGGCAGGCAGCGGCCCTGGCATGTCGGCATCCTCTGGGACAGGGACGACCGCGTGGCGCGGCCACTGATCGACATGCTCGCCGCCGATGCCAACCTCGTCGTTGGCGACAACGAGCCCTATGACGGCGCGCTGCGCGGCGACACCATGTTCAAGCATGCCATCGTCGATGGCTATGCCCACGCGCTGATCGAAATCCGCCAGGACCTGATAGCGGACCAGAAGGGCATTCTCGCCTGGGCTGGGCGGCTGGCCCCAATCGTTGACGCGATCGACCGCCGTGCCGATATACATGCGGTAAAGATGTTCGGCTCGCGCACCGGGCCGTTATGACGGAGGTTTCGATGACCCAACTCAGCGACGAGCAGAAGCGCGACTTCGAGGCCGCCGCCTTTCGCCGGCTGGTGAGCCATCTGCGCGAACGCAGCGACGTCCAGAACATCGACCTGATGAACCTGGCCGGCTTCTGCCGCAACTGCCTATCGAACTGGTATCGAGAGGCGGCCAATGCCGAGGGCGTCGATCTCGGCAAGGATCAGTCGCGCGAGGTCGTCTACGGCATGCCTTATACCGAGTGGCAGGCGCTCAACCAGACAGAGGCTTCCGACGCCAAGAAGGCCGAGTTCGAGGCGCGGCGGCCTAGGGATCACTAAGTCCGTTTGGCCCAAATGCTTTCCCACAACAGCGCTTGACTGGAAATTGAATCGATCTAATTTGCCTCGCAAAGCCATTTTCTGACCGGAATCGACCCATGAATGCTTCCAACGCCATGCAGACGGCCATCCGCGGGCGATGGGCGGTGGCGGCCATTTTCCTCGCCAACGGTTTCCTGACCGGCAGCTGGGCGCCGCAGATCCCGGTGTTCCTGACCCGGCTGGATATTTCGAAATTCACCCTCGGCCTGCTGATCCTTCTGTTCGGCGCCGGCGCGGTCACCGCCATGACCTGGTGCGGTCACCTCATCTCCAGACATGGCTCGCGCACCGTGCTGCGCTGGTTCGCCCTGTGCGGCAGCCTCGGCCTGCTGGTCGTGGCGCTGGCGCCCGATGTGCCGCTGGCGGCCGTCGCCATGTTCATCTTCGGCGGCTCGATCGGCGGCATGGATGTCGCCATGAACGCCAATGCCGTGGTGGTGGAACGGCGGCTGGGGCGCGCCATCATGTCGTCCTCGCACGGCTTCTGGAGCCTTGGCGGCTTTGCCGGCGGCGCCCTTGGCGGCTTTGCCATCCAGACCTATGGCCATCTCGCCCATGCCGCGGTGGTGACCGTGCTTGCCTTCGCGGCCATCGCGGCGGCGGTGCCCCATATCGTGGCCGAAAACAGGCCGCAGGTGGCCGAGCATCATAAATTTACGTTGCCGGCAAACCCGTTGGTCTACCTGATCGGCCTGATGGCCCTGCTGACGATGATTTCCGAGGGCGCGGTGCTCGATTGGGCGGCGTTGTATCTGCGGCAGGAACTCGGCGCCGACCTTGCCGTTGCCGGTCTTGCCTATGCGGCCTTCTCCGGCGTCATGGCGATCATGCGCTTCTTTGGCGATGGCGTCCGCAACCGCTTCGGCGCGGTGACGACGCTGCGCGGCTCGGCCATCGTCGCGGCCGCCGGCATGCTGATCGCCGGCCTGTCACCCTCGCCCTGGCTGGCCATCGCGGCCTTCGCGCTTTGCGGGTTCGGCATCGCCAACATGGTGCCCATCATCTTTTCGGCCGGCGGCAACCAGGAAGGCATGTCGTCGGGTACCGGCATGAGCGTCGTCACCACCATGGGATATTCCGGTATTCTGGTGGCGCCGTCGGCGATCGGCTTCGTCGCCGAACATTTCAGCTTCGGCCCGATCTTCATCGCCATGTCGGCTCTGCTGATCGTCGTGCTTCTGATGGCCGGATTGGCTCACCGCGCCGAGTTTGCGGCCGAGCCGGCGCCTGCCGAATAGCGTTTCAAGTCCTCGTGCAGAAAGTCCGCCACGCGGCGGATGCGCACGCTGGTGCGCACGTCGCGATGCATGGCCAGCCATACCGGGAGGGTGGGCAATGGCAGCCCGGGCAAAACCTTCTCCACCAGCGGATCGCGGTCCGCCAGCGGATCCTGGCCAAGACCAATGCCGTTTCCCGCCCGCACCGCTTCCCATAGAACGATCTGGTTGTCGGCCCGGAAACGAAAACTGTTTCGGTTGACCGAGGCGCCATACTGGGAAAAGGCTCGGATCATCTCGTCGCTGCGATCGAAGCCTATCAGGGCGTGATTGACAAGATCGGCCGGCTCCGCCGGGCGGCCGCGCCTGTCGAGATAGGAGGTCGCCGCACAGGCACAGAGCGCGATATCGCACACCTTGCGCGCCACCAGTTCGTTCTGCGCCGGCTTGACCATGCGAATGGCGATGTCGGCATCCCGGCGCAGCAGGTTCTCGACCTGGTTCGAGGCAACGATCTCGACCTCGATGCCGGGTTCCTCGATGCCCAGCCTTGCCATCATGTCGGGCAGCACATAGGCCGCCACCACTTCGCTTGCGGCAATACGCACCGTGCCCTCGATCGCCTCGACCGAGCCCAGCGCGAGCCGTGAAAAGGCACTCGCCTGTTCGCTGACCGCCTTGCCGCGTTCGAACAGCGTGGCTCCCGCTTCCGTCAGCGCATAGCCGCTTCGCCCACGCCGGAAAAGCGTGACGCCGAGCACCTGTTCCAACTCCCCGATGTGACGGCCGAGCGTCGGCTGGCTTGCCGACAGCTTTCGCGCCGCAGCCGACAGGCTGCCGGTTTCCGCCACGGCGACGAAGCTCTTGATCAGGTTCCAGTCGATGTCGTCCATTCAATAATGAATATCAAGACTGCATTCGTAGTCAATTTTAATTCATCGATGAAACGGCGATATTCACCCTGCAGACACCGATAAGGACTGCAACAACCATCCATCCAACCAACCAGGAGAAACTCAAATGACCAAGATCGCACTCACCGCCGCCGCCCTCCTCATCGCCGCCAGCACCGCTTTTGCCGGCAGCGACAAGTTTGGCTCGGACAATGCGAGCCAGCCGGCCGTCGCCAGCACCGACAACACGGTCACCAATTCGATCCGCAAATCCGAGGCGACCAATCAGAAGCCTGTCGTGCAGGGCAGCAACCGCGACCTCTTCGGCAGCCGCTGAACGGCGATGCCGGAGGATCCGGAAAGCGGCGGGCTTGGCCCGTCGCTTCAACTCAACCCCAGCACTTAAAAGCAAACCCCGCACTTCAAGGCAAACCCGCACTTCAAGGCAAACCCCGCACTTCAAGGCAAGCAAGGAGACCAGAAATGACCAAAATCGCAATTCTCGGCGCCAATGGCCGGCTGGGCCGCACAGTCGCCAAGGCCTTCATAGACGCCGGCTACGATGTGCGCGCCGTCACCCGCAACGGCAAGGTACCAGCTGAGCTCAAAGGCGCCACCGCATTTGCCGGCGATGCGCTGGACCGCCAGTCGCTGATCCTCGCCACGCAAGGTGTCGACATCATCTTCAACGGCTTGAACCCGATCTACACCGACTGGGGCAAATGCCTGCCGATGGCCGAAAACGTCATGGCCGCCTGCCATGCCAACGGTGCGCTACACCTCTTCCCCGGCACGGTCTACAATTACGGCTCGCCGATGCCGGTGGTGTTATCGGAAGATACGCCGTTCCATCCGACCACCGAAAAAGGCCGCATTCGCTGTGCCATGGAGGATCTGTTCCGCCGCGAGGCCGAGGCGGGCAGGGTGCGCACCATTCTCCTGCGCGCCGGCGACTTCTTCGGCGGCACCGGCAGCGGATCGTGGTTCGACCTGATCGTCGCCGCCAAGATCAACAAGGGCATCTACACAGCACCCGGTCCCGCTGACCTGGTACATGAATGGGCCTATCTGCCGGACTTCGCCGCCGGCTTCGTCGCGCTTGCCCGCAATCTCGACAAGCTCGGTTTCTATGAGGCGCTGAACTTCCCAAGTCACGCCGTCACCGATCTCGAGATCAAGGCCGCCGCCGAGAAGGCCGTCGGCCATCAGTTGAAGATGACCGCGATGGCTTGGTGGGTGCTGCGCGTCGGCAGCCCGTTCGTGGCGATGTGGCGCGAGATCGTCTCGATGTCCTACCTGCGTTTCGAGCCGCATCGGCTGGCCTCGACGCGTCTGGAAAGCATCATCGGCGAGATTCCCCACACGCCTCTCGACCAGGCGGTGAACAAAGCCTTGCAGGATATTGGTATCGCCGTCGCACCCTCCCGGCGCCAAGCCGCCTGATCACTGAACTTGCTGGCGTGAGAACGGCCGGGCTCGGTAAAGGCCCGGCCCTGAATCGTTGCCGATCAGATCCTTCCCATCACCAGCAGGATCAGCACCACGACCAGGATGACGCCGACAATGCCCGAAGGGCCGTAGCCCCAGGAGCGCGAATGCGGCCATGCCGGCACAGCGCCGATCAGGATCAGGATCAGGATGATAACGAGAAGTGTGCTGATCGTCATTTTAAGCCCTCGCCGTCTGGTTGCATTGGAGGGAACAATGCAAAAGGCCGCCCGGTTGTTCCCGGACGGCCTTTGTTGCTTGGCTTGCGAAACGCTCTATTCCGCGGCCTTCGGGAAGCTGACTGCCGGCTCGGCGCCGACATCCGCCAGAGGCTCATGGGACGAGATCTCGCCCTTGCCGCGCCGAAACAGCCGGCTGAACCAGCCGCGTTTGGCGCCCGGCTTGACCTTGGCGCGGGTGAACACCATCAGCATCGACGGGGTCACAACCAGCGTCAGAATGGTGGCGAAGGACAGGCCGAAGACGATCGCCGAAGACAGCGAAATCCACCATTGCGTCGACGGCGCGTTGATCGTCGTCTCGTGATGGAAGATTTCCAGGCCAAGGCCGAAGGCGATCGGCAGCACACCAAGAATGGCCGACACTGCGGTCAGCACGACAGGGCGCGCGCGCTCGCGGCAGGTCTGCAGCACCGCCTCCATCTTGTCCCAGCCTTCCTCGCGCAGCCGGTCATAGGTGTCGATGAGCACGATGTTGTTGTTGACCACCACGCCGGCGAGCGCGATGACGCCGATGCCCGACATGACGATGCCGAACGTCTCGCCTGTTATCAGCAGTCCGAGGAACACGCCGATCGTCGCCATGACGACGCAGGACAGCACCAGCCAGACGCTGGTGAACTTGTTGAACTGCGCGAGCAGCACCAGGAAGATCAGGAAGATCGCCGCGCCGAAGGCCTTGCTGAGGAAGGCGCTGGCTTCCGCGCTGTCCTCGTTCGAGCCGGCCAGCTTCCAGCGTATGCCGCTGCCCAGATTCATGTCGGTGACGGCCTGGGTGACCTCCTGCTGTACGACGGCGACTTGGCTGCCGGCCGTGACGTTGGCCTGCACCACCACGGTGCGGGCGCCGTCGATGCGGTTGAGGATGCCGACCGTCGGCTCGGGCTTGCGCACGACGAAGTTCGAGATCGGAACCGACCCTTGCGAGGTCTGCACCCTGAGCTCGTCCAGCGTCGACAGCGTGCGTCGGTCTTCCGGCAGACGCAGGCGGATGTCGACGGCGTCGTCCGCGCCGGCGGGCCGGTATTCGGAGAGCTTCAGCCCGTTCGTCACCAGCTGCACCACGGTGCCGACCGAAGTCGGGCTGATGCCGTATTGGGCGGCCTTGGCGCGGTCGACCTCGAGCGCCCAGTCGACGCCAGGCGGCGGCAGCCCATCGGAGATATCGATGACGCCAGGCACCTTGGCGATACGCGCCGCCACGGCACGCGCCTTGTCGTCGAGGCCGGCGGGATCGACGGCCGAAAGCCTGATCTGGATCGGCTTGCCGGTCGGCGGGCCGGCTTCCGGCACGCGCACCTCGACGTCGACGCCGGGAATGCCGGCCATGACACCGCGCAGATCGCTCAGGATCTGGTTGGCGGATTTGCGTTCGCGCCAATCGATGAATTCGTACTGGATGACGCCGACCACGTCCTCGGGCACATCCTGGCCGCCGCCCTGCGTCTTGCCGACTCGGGTGTAGACCGATTTCACGCCGGGCCAGCCGAGCAATCTGTTTTCGGCGATCTTGGTCGCCGTATCCATTTCGGCCAGCGAAAGGTTGCCGCGGGCATGCACGTAGAGCAGGCCGTAATCCGGTTCGACACTCGGGAAGAACTCGACGCCCGCGCCATATTTCGAATAGCCAACGAAGATGCCCGCCAGCAGGACGACGGTCAGCACCAGGACCGTGATGGGAAAGCGCACCGCTTGCTTGACGACGGCCATGTACCAGCCATCGCGGTTGTCGTCTTCGTGATGGTCCGGCGCCTTGGCGAAGATGGCGCCCAGGGTCGGCGCGAACACCAGCGCATAGAGCATCGAGGCCGACAGCGTCACGATCAGCGTGATCGGCATGTATTTCATGAAATCGCCGATGATGCCGGGCCAGAACAAGAGCGGCGAGAAGGCGGCGATACGCGTCATCGTCGCGGCGATGACAGGGCCGGCCATGCGCTTGGCGGCCAGCGCGAAGGCCTCCTGCTTCGGCATGCCCTCGCTCATGCGTCGTTCGGCGAACTCGGTGACGATGATGGCGTCGTCGACCAGCATGCCGACCGCCAGGATGAGGCTGAACAGCACGATCATGTTGATCGTGTAGCCCATCATCGCAAGCAGCAGGATACCGATCAGGAAGGACGACGGAATGGCCAGCCCAATCAGCAGCGAGGCACGGCCGGAGAGCGCGTAGAGGATGACGATGAACACCAGGATTACGGCGATCATCACGTGGTTCTGCAGGTCGCCGAGCAGCTGGTTGACGAAGACAGACTTGTCCTGCGTGTAGGTGACGTGCATGCCTTCGGGCATGGTCTTGACGAAGGCGTCGGACACTTCCCTGACCTTGGTCAGCGTGTCGATCAGATTGGCGCCGATGCGCTTCTTGACCTCGATGGCGATGGCCGGCTTGCCGTTGAGGCGCGTGATCGTCGTGGCGTCGGCGAAGGTCGAGCGGATGGTCGCGATGTCCTTGGCCTGAACCACCGCATTGGGCCCGGCGACCACGGGAAGTGCAGCGACATCCTCGGGCGTCTCGATCAAGGACGGCACCTTGACGGCATATTTGCCCTGCGAGCCCTCGATGTTGCCGGCCGCGACCAGGCTGTTGGAGGCGCCGACCGCGCCGATCAGCTGGTCGAGTTGCAGGCCGTAGGAAGACAGTTTCATCGGATCGATGACGACTTCGACGAGATCGTCGCGCGAGCCCTGCAACGAGCCTTCGAGAACGCCGGGCACTTCCTCGATGCGATCGCGCAGTTCACGCGCCGCTGCCGTCAAGACGCGCTCGGGCAATTCGCCCGATAGCGTGACGACGAGCACCGGGAATTCCGAGATGTTGACCTCGGTGACGACAGGCTCCTCGGCCGCCTGCGGCAGGTCGGCCTTGCCGTCCTGCACCTTGGAGCGCGTATCCTGCAGTGCTGCCGCCAGGTTCGTCTGCGGCTGGAACTCGACCAGGACGTAGCCGCCGCCCTGGAACGCGGCCGAGCGCATCTCCTTGAGGCCCTTCAGGCTCTTCAGCTTGCTTTCCATCGGCCGCAGCAGAAGGCGCTCGGAATCTTCAGGCGAAATGCCTTGATAGATCAGGCTGACATACATCATCGGAATCGGAACGTCCGGTTCCGCTTCCTTCGGCGTCGACTGATAGGCTATCCAGCCGGCGATCAGCAGGAAAACCAGGACCGAGATGGTCAGGCGGGCATTGTTGATTGCGAGTCTGACGATATCCATGACTTATGCCTGCTGTTGGCTTCGGGAGTGGCGAACGGACATGCTGTCGCCGGGCAAGCCCGGGGCCGGCGCCCTGCGCTACTGCGTCCCGGCAGTGGCTTCACCGATCAGCTTGTTGATGGTCGCCTGGTCGGCCTCGACCGGGTTGACCTCGTCGCCTTCCTTCACCAGTTCCTGGCCGGCGACGATGATGCGCGCATCGGCCGGGATGCCGCCAAGCACGAGACCGGTCGGCGTGTCGTCGACCAGGTCGATCGGGAAGAACGCCACCTTGTTGTCCTTGCCGACGGAGCGGATGCCGAGATCCCCCTTGTCGCCCAGCGTCACCACCGAGCGCGGCAAAAGCACCGCGTCGGTCGGCAAGGCGCTGAGCTGGATTTCCGCCGTCATACCGGCCGGCACCGAGCCATCGGCATTTGGGATGGCGATCTCGACGCGGAAGGTGCGGGTCGCCGACGAAGCGTCGCGGCTGATATAGCGCACGGTGCCTTCGACGGTCTGGCCGCTGACCAGCCGGACGTTGGCCTTGTCGCCGATCTTTAGATAGCCGAGGTCGCGCTCGCTGATCTCGCCGCGCGCGATCACCGGGTCGAGCTTGAGGATGGTAGCCACCTCGCCGCCCTGCATGACGGAGCTGCCGAGTTCCACCGGCACCCGGTCGATGACGCCGTCGAACGGCGCCTTCACTTCGTTGCGGTCGAGCTCGGCCTGCGCGGTATCCAGCTGCGATTGCGCCAGGGTCAGATTGGAGCGAGCGGTGTCGAGCTGCAGCTTGGGCAAATTACCGGTCCTCATCAGCCGCAGCGAGGCGTCCAGTTCGGCCTGCCGCTGCGCGACGAGTTGCTTGGCATTGTCGCGCATCGAGATCTTTTCTTCCGCCGCCAGCATCAGCACCAGGTCGCCGGTCTTGACGTGATCGCCTTGCTTGACCGGCAGCTTTTCGATGATGCCGGCGACGCGGGTTGCCAGCACCGCGCGCTTGTCGGCCTCGGTCAGCCCCGAAATGCGGATGGCGCGCGCATAGGTCTTGCGCGGCGGTGTCACCACCGCGACGGTGCGCAACGGGGCCTTGGGTTCGGCTTCCGCCGTCTTCGGCTTGCTCGCGTCCGGCGCCTTGCCCTGCTCGACCTCGGCTGCCTTGGCCTTGTTGGCCGCTACGCTGCCGACCGACGAGAACTCGCCTGTCGCCATCCAGGCCGCGAAACCGATGAGCACAACAATGGCTGCAAGCTTGTGAAACCTGATTTTAGGCATCGTCGTTTTTCCGTTGCGGGTTCGGCCAGCACCGCGCCTTGCGTAGCGCGGGCGCGTCGCCGATATGGGTGCGCGCCTGACTGTGTTCAAATTGCCGTGATCGGCGAGCGCGCTTCTACATCAAAGTTGCACCGCAATATAGTCCGAAAGTTGCAGCAGCATTGCGTAGCCGGACAAGGTGTGACCGCGATGAAACGGTTCTCGTGACTTGCCCTGTTACTCTGCCGATGCCTGCCCCCGGTTGCCGATCCGCCCTTGAAACGCCGACCACGGGCGGCCGGTCCGGCCGGCCATGGGTCCGTCCGCAGGTCCCGAAATACGGCCGCCATGCAAATCGCGTCTCTGATTGGAAGCGCCGGTATGAAGCCAACGATCCTTATCCGTTCGGTTGGCAAGGGTCGATTGCCGTAGCGCGGCCAAATAACTGAAATTGCTTTAGAAATGGCTTCACAGTTCCTTCAGGTCGCGTCCGCCGACCGCCGTCCGCCGAAGTCCAGACAGATGCTGAAGACGCCAATGCGTCGGCGCTACGGAGCCCGGATCGGTGTATCTTGACATGCGCGAGATCGGCCCCGAAGCGACGACAGCGCTTGTATCTCGCCCCATTGCCGATTCGTTGTCGACCGTTGCGCCCTTTGTTCGCGACCCGCCTCGGACCCGCGCCGCTCAATCCCTCGGTGGCAGCAGGCGTCAGCATGATGTGCGCTCGCACGCACGCCAGGGTTGCTGTCAGGCCAACAAGCTTTCTCCTCCGCGGCCCTTGCAATGCGTGCAGGCAAACGATGCCGACGGGCTCAGGCCCGACGGCGCTCTGCCTCCGGGTTCTTGCGCACGGCGAGGAATTCCTTCACCCGGCGGCCGGGTGCGGGACCACGCACCGGCTTGAAACCGTCATCGAGTTCGCCGGAAAGATCCAGCGTAGCGCGCTTGCCGACGGCGTCGTAATTCTCTTCAAGCCAGTCGCTGGCTGCGGTGCGGCCGAGGTCGCGCAGATAGGTCAGGAACGCCCATTCTGCGTTGACCTTCGAGGATGCCGACAGATCCTTGAACGCCTCGTCGGCATCAATGCGATGCATGCGGATGTCGCGGTATTCGCCATGCGGCAGGCGGCCGGCGGCGATCAGTTCCTTGACGAAGGCGATCGAGCGGAACTCGCGCAGCAACCCGGCATTGAAGGTGATCTCGTCGATGCGGTTCTGGATCTCGTTGGCGCTTCTTGGTGTCCCCTCGCGCACCACCGGATTGATCTGCACCAGGAGCACGTCCTCGGTCGCCGCCGTCTTGAAGAACGGATAGAGCGCCGGATTGCCGCCATAGCCGCCATCCCAGTAGGGCACGCCCTTGATCTCGACGGCGCGGAACAGTTGCGGCAGGCAGGCCGACGCCATCACTGTGTCGAGGTCGATCTCGCCATCGGAAAAGACCCGCAACTGCCCCGTCTCGACATTGGTGGCGGAAATAAACAATTCCATCGACTTGCAGGCGCGGACATTCTTGAAATCGATCTCTTGGGCGACCACGTCGCGCAGCGGATTGAGGCCGAGCGGGTTGGCGACATAGGGCGAGAACACCCGCGACATGGTGTCGAAGAAGACATAGCCCGGCGTGTTCTCGATCGACCAGTTGCCCCAGGCAATGTCCCAGGGCATGCGTTGCACCGGGCTGAACCGGCCCTTGGCCGCCACCGCGTGCCAGAAATCGTCGAGCTTTTTCCGCGCGCCCTCGACCCCGCCGCGCACGAAACCATCGGCCAATGCGACCGCGTTCATGGCGCCGGCGCTTGTGCCGGAAACGGCCGATATATCCAGCCTGCCGTCCTCGAGCAGCCGGTCGAGCACGCCCCAGGAGAAAGCGCCGTGCGAGCCGCCGCCCTGGAGCGCGATGTTGATCTTCTTCTTTTCCTCCGCCTTGCCGTTCTTCGTCATGGCGTTCCTGTCATCCCGATGCGGCGGCCTGCCCTTACGTCATTGAAAGGAATCAGCTATCGCCGGCTTATGTTGCAGTGCACCATATAAGGACGAACCTAGGCAAGAACAGGAACACGGTCGCGTGATCACATGAAATTTCGGTCATGAGAAAAAGTCCTCCGCCGTGCAAGACGGAGAGGCGGGAGCTTCCAAACAGGCATGAACTTGGCGGACAGGGCTAGGCGACGAGGTCCGGCACCGGCCCGACATACCGTGACTGCGGACGGATCAGCCGTCCGGTGGTCTGCTGTTCGCGGGCATGCGCAACCCAGCCGGCGACGCGCCCGGCGGCAAAGACATTGCTGAACGCGTCCGGCGGAAAGCCCGCCGCTTCCAGGACGAGCGCGGTGTAGAACTCGACATTGGTCTGCAGCGAGCGCTGCGGCTTGGCGATCCGAAGCACCTCGAGCGCCGTCTGCTCGATGGTTTCGGCGAAGGCCAGCCGGCGGCCGGTCTCGCCGTCGCCGCCAAGCTTGCGCACCACCGCTTTCAGCACATCGGCGCGCGGATCTCGCACGCGGTAGATGCGATGGCCGAAGCCCATGATGCGCCGGCCTTGCGCGATCTCGTTACGCAGCCAGCCGGCCGCGTCGCCATGCGCGGCGATGGCGTCGAGCATCTCGATGACCGGCCCGGGCGCGCCGCCATGCAGCGGTCCCTTGAGGGCACCGAGGCCCGCCAGCACCGACGACGTCAGCCCGGCCTGCGTCGAGGCAACCACGCGAGTGGCGAAGGTGGAGGCATTGAGGCCGTGGTCGCAGACGGTCACCAGATAGGTGTCGAGGGGCTTGGCCAGCTCGGGCGAAACAGACTCGTCGTTGAGCATGCGCAGCATGTCGGCGGCATGGTCGGCCTTGCCGTATGGCGCGACCGGCTGCTCGCCGCGCCGCAGGCGCAGCAGCGCCGGCGTCAGCACCGCGGGCGCCGCGATCAGCCGCAAGGCGTCCGTCAGCGTCTCGCCATCCGGCAGCAGCGCCATGCCGGCGCGCATGGCGCTGTAGACCTCAAGCGGGGCCAGCAAGGGCAGCGCTGGCACGACCCGGTCGAAGACATCGACGCGTGCCTCACCCAGTCTTGCCGCCAGTTCGGCGTCATCGGGCAGATTTTCGAAGAATCCGTCCAGCAGCAGGCGCACGACCTGGACGAAGCTCCATCGTCCAGCCAATTGCGCGAGCGCATGACCGCGGATCGTCAGATGACCGCCAAGTCCGTCCACATCCGACAGCGAGGTTTCCGCCGCCACCACATCATCGAGCCCATTCGCCATAGCCTTGTCTCCTTGAAGCTTTTCCCGATGGGAGATAAGGGTGAGCGCCATACCCATCAATCTTGATCAACAGAATCAATATCAGGGCCAAAAATGTCGGAATGGTTGTCGCGGGAGGAGGCACTGGAAAGGCTTCGCGTGAGGCCGCAGACACTCTACGCCTATGTCAGCCGTGGCCGCATCGGCATGCGCCCGGACCGCGACGATCCGCGCCGCAGCCAATACCGCGCCGACGACATCGTCGCGCTGGCAACGCGAAGGGCGCGCGGACGCAGCCCCTCGGCCATCGCCGAAAGCGCGATCGCCTGGGGCGAGCCCTCGATCGTCACGGCGATTTCGACCGTCTGGCACAGCCGCCTCATCTATCGGGGCCGGGACGCCGTTGCGCTGTCCGACCATGCCACGCTGGAAGAAACCGCTGGCGTGCTCTGGGCCATGCCTCAACCCGTTCGTTTCGAAGCGCCACCAACAGATGCGCCCCGCCCGCCCGGCCGCGCCCAGGCCTTTGCGCAACTCGCTCTGCTTGCCGGCCAGTCGCGGCCTTCCCTGGGACGGAGTGCCGCCTCGCTGTGCGCTGATGCCGCGCATGCGATCGGCGTGCTGGCCAGCGCCCTCGGCGCCGAGGCGGGGCCGGATCCGGTGCATATGCGATTGGCACGGGGCTGGTCGGTGGACGACGATGGCGCGGACGCGATCCGGCGCGCCCTTGTGCTGCTCGCCGATCACGAACTCAACGCTTCGACCTTCGCCGCCCGCGTCGCCGCCTCGACCGGCGCCTCGCCCGCCGCCTGTCTGATGACGGGCCTGGCGACGCTGTCCGGTCCCCGCCACGGCGGCGCCGGCGAAGCGGTGATGCAACTGGCCGAAGACGCGGCGCGGCATGGCGCCGATGCCGCGATCCGGCGCTGGCTCGGCCACGACCGGCCGCTGCCGGGTTTCGGCCATCAACTCTATCCCGAGGGCGATCCCCGGGCCACGGCGCTTCTGGCGGCCATCGACAACACCGACGAGACATTGCGGTCGCTGGAAACCGCCGCCATTGCCGCGACCGGCGCGCCAGCGAATATCGACTTTGCCCTGGCCGTGCTGACGCGCGGCCTTGGCCTGCCGCGCGATGCACCGTTCCACCTGTTCGCGCTTGGACGCAGTGTCGGCTGGGCCGCGCATATGGTCGAGCAGATCCTGAGCGGCAGCATCATCCGGCCGCGCGGCCGCTATGAGGGATTGCTGCCGTAAACGGCGTGAGCGCTATGTGCTCACGACATCGTGTCGAGCTTGCGCTGCATGGCCGCGATCTGGCTTTTCAGCTCCTGAAGGTCGTCGGACTTCTCAGGCGCTTCCTTCCTGGCTGGCTCGGTCGGGGCAGCGGCCGGCGCCGGGCCAACGGGCGGAAATGGTGTGAACAGCCGCATCGCGTTCTGGAACATTTCCATGTTGCGCCGCGTCTGCTCTTCGAGCGCCTTCATCGGCGTCGCCATCTTCATCACGTCGAGCGGCGACTTGCCGATGGCGCCCTTCATCTGCTCGCGAAAGCGCTCCTGCTCCTTGGAGAAAGCCAACATCGACTGTTCGAGGAAGCTCGGCACGATCATCTGCATCTGGTCGCCATAATAGGCGATCAGCTGACGCAGGAACGGGATCGGCAGCATGTTCTGCCCGTCCTTGTTCTCCAGCTCGAAGATGATCTGGGTCAGCACCGGATGGGTGATGTCGTCACCGGTCTTGGCATCCTGGACGGTGAATTCCTCGCCCTTCTTGACCATCTCGGCCAGATCCTCGAGCGTCACATAGGTGCTCGTCCCCGTGTTATAGAGGCGGCGGTTGGCGTATTTCTTGATAATGATCGGGTCGTCTTTTGCGGCCATCTGCATCCTCCCCGGACACCGGCAAGCCTGCGTAAGCAGCCGGTAACGATTGCGCCCTTTTTGAGGATATGCGCAAAAGCCTCACAATTCCAAGCAGTTTGTGCACTGCGGGATCATATAATGCTGCATAGCAGGCAAAACATGCTGCGCGGCAGCGGCCGTACCCTCGGCGCGGCGAGACGCGACCTGCTTGCGGCGCATGGGCGCCATGCCGATTTCCGGTTTGACTTGGGGTTGGGAAACGGCAAGAAAAGTCCCCAACGGCACAACAACACCTTGAAGTCTGGAGAAGAAAATGTCCGCTTCCATCGTCATTGCCAGCGCCGCGCGCACGGCCGTCGGCTCCTTCAACGGCGCCTTCGCCGCCACCCCCGCGCATGAACTCGGCGCCGTCGTCGTCAGGGAACTTTTGGCGCGTGCCGGTGTCGAGGCGGCCGAGGTGGACGAGGTCATCCTCGGCCAGGTGCTGACCGCGGCGCAAGGTCAGAACCCGGCCCGCCAAGCCTCGATCCTTGCTGGCCTGCCCAAGGAAACCACCGCCTGGGGCCTCAACCAGGTGTGCGGCTCGGGCCTGCGCGCCATCGCGCTCGGCATGCAGCAGATCGCCACCGGCGACGCCAAGGTGATCATCGCTGGCGGCCAGGAATCGATGTCGCTGTCGCCGCACGCCGAGCACCTGCGCGCCGGCGTCAAGATGGGCGACTACAAGATGATCGACACCATGATCAAGGACGGGCTGTGGGACGCCTTCAATGGCTATCACATGGGCAACACCGCCGAGAACGTGGCGCGCCAGTTCCAGATCACCCGCGACGACCAGGACCAGTTCGCGCTGGCCTCGCAGAACAAGGCCGAAGCCGCGCAGAAGGCTGGCAAGTTCAAGGACGAGATCGTCGCCTTCACCATCAAGGGCAAGAAGGGCGACACCATTGTCGACCAGGACGAATATATCCGCCATGGCGCGACGATCGACGCCATGACCAAGCTGAAGCCGGCCTTCGACAAGGACGGCACGGTGACCGCCGCCAACGCCTCCGGCATCAATGACGGTGCGGCCGGCGCGCTGCTGATGACCGAAGCCGAAGCCGCCAGGCGCGGCATCACCCCGCTGGCGCGCATCGCCTCCTGGGCGACCGCCGGCGTCGATCCCGCCATCATGGGCACCGGCCCCATCCCCGCCTCGCGCAAGGCTCTGGAAAAGGCAGGCTGGTCCGTCGGCGATCTCGATCTTGTCGAGGCCAACGAGGCTTTCGCGGCGCAGGCCTGCGCCGTCAACAAGGACATGGGCTGGGATCCCTCGATCGTCAACGTCAATGGCGGCGCCATCGCCATCGGTCATCCGATCGGCGCCTCGGGCGCCCGCGTCTTCAACACGCTGGTCTACGAAATGCGCCGTCGCGGCGCCAAGAAGGGCCTCGCCACGCTCTGCATCGGCGGCGGCATGGGCGTCGCCATGTGCGTGGAAGCGCTCTGAAGAAAGTGAGCAGTGAATAGGAGTAGCGAATAGGGAAGAATGGCTTCAGCGCGGCGGGACATCAAATCCCTACTCGCTATTGGCTACTCCCTACTCACTCTTCCGACCAAAGGGAGGACATATGACCAAGGTTGCAATCGTCACGGGCGGATCGCGCGGTATCGGCGCGGCCATCTCGATCGCTTTGAAGAACGCCGGCTACTCGGTTGCCGCCAACTATGCCGGCAATGACGAGGCCGCGGCGAAATTCAAGGCCGAGACCGGCATTCCAGCCTACAAATGGTCCGTCGCCGATTATGACGCCTGCGCCGCCGGCATCAAGCAGGTCGAGGCCGATCTCGGCCCGGTCTCGGTGCTGGTCAACAATGCCGGCATCACCCGCGACGCCATGTTCCACAAGCTGACGCGAGAACAGTGGAAAGAGGTGATCGATACCAATCTGTCCGGTGTTTTCAACATGACGCATCCGCTGTGGGGCGGCATGCGCGACCGCAAGTTCGGCCGCGTCATCACCATCTCCTCGATTAATGGCCAGAAGGGCCAGGCGGGCCAGGTCAATTACTCCGCCGCAAAGGCCGGCGACATCGGCTTCTCCAAGGCGCTCGCCCAGGAAGGCGCGCGCGCGGGCATCACTGTCAACGTCATCTGCCCCGGCTACATCGCCACCGAGATGGTCAAGGCGATCGACGAGAAGGTGCTCAACGAGCGCATCATCCCGCAAATCCCGGTCGGCCGCCTCGGCGAACCGGAGGAGATCGCGCGCTGCGTCGTCTTCCTTGCTTCCGAGGATGCCGGCTTTATCACCGGCTCGACCCTCACCGCCAATGGCGGCCAGTATTTTGTCTAGGCGTTGATTTTCGACTGGCCCACCGGCCGGCGGCCTTGACCGGCGAAACAGGTCGGGAAACCCATCCGTTTTTCAATTGATGCTCTGGAGCTACAGCGCCCCGCTGCCACCTGCTGCCCCAATCCGGCACGCAAGGGTTAATGGGGGTGGCGCCTCTGTGCGAAACCGTGTGGCCAAATCTGTGGATTATCGGTGGATAAGCTGTTCACAACACAAGATATTGAGGGAACAAACCAAGAAAATATCGCCGGCGCCGCTTTGTCGCCGATTCGTTCCGGCTTTGAGCGCAATGTTAACATTAATGGCCACGATTGCCTGCAATTCCTTAACACCGAGTTCAGAAAGATTAACAATATCATAATGTTGAGCGCGTCGCGCCATGCCGCGCGTATCGTTTACCGGCAAAAGTTAAGGGCAGGATACACTTAGCATAAAACGGGCCAGTTCGGTGATTCAGCATGTGGTGAGACTCATGGTCATAAAATCCATATCTAGCCGTGAACAAAAGCTGAATCTGACGGAGTCACCGATTCGTCGCTGATTCGTTCCAGACTCGTTCCAACTGTTAAGCAGGGGCTGATTTGCGGGCTGACGCGGGCACCCTCGGAACCCGGACGGAACATTCCGCTTTCGCTTCGCGCCTGAAATCCCTATGTGTCGGCTGTCATACGCGCCGTCCAGGCACGCTCCCGACAACGAGAGGCCAGAAAGCCTTATTTCCGAGCCGATGAACATCCAGCAGAAACACACCGAGCCGCTGATCCTGTCGGGCCGCGACGTGACCGCCGTGCTTGGGCCGACCAACACGGGCAAGACCCATCTCGCCATCGAGCGCATGGTGGCGCACGAAACCGGCGTCATCGGCTTGCCGCTGAGGTTGCTGGCCCGGGAGGTCTACAGCCGCGTCTGCGAAAAGGTCGGCGCCCACAAGGTCGCGCTGATCACCGGCGAGGAGAAGATCCAGCCGCCGGGCGCCAAATATTCGGTCTGCACCGTCGAGGCCATGCCGCGCGAGACCGACGCTGCCTTCGTGGCAATCGACGAGGTGCAACTGGCCGGCGACCTCGAGCGCGGCCATATCTTCACCGACCGCATCCTGCATCTGCGCGGCCGCCAGGAAACGCTGCTGCTCGGCGCCGCCACCATGCACGGCATTCTCCAGCGGCTGCTGAAGGGCGTCTCCGTGGTGACGCGGCCAAGACTGTCGCATCTCGCCTATGCCGGCTCCAAGAAACTGACCCGCCTGCCCAGGCGCACCGCGATCGTCGCCTTCTCCGCCGACGAGGTCTACGCCATCGCCGAACTGATCCGCCGCCAGCAAGGTGGTGCGGCCGTCGTGCTCGGAGCGCTCTCGCCGCGCACCCGCAATGCCCAGGTGGCGCTGTTCCAGTCCGGCGACGTCGACTATCTCATTGCCACCGACGCCATCGGCATGGGCCTCAATCTCGATCTCGACCATGTCGCTTTTGCCCAGAACCGCAAGTTCGACGGCTACCAGTACCGCAATCTGACCGCGGCCGAGCTTGGCCAGATCGCTGGCCGCGCCGGCAGGCATCTGCGCGACGGCACGTTCGGCGTCACCGGTCAGGTCGATCCGCTGGACGAGGATCTGGTCCAGAAGATCGAGAGCCATGATTTCGACCCGGTGAAGGTGCTGCAGTGGCGCACCGCCCAATTCGATTTCGCCAGCCTTGAGGCGCTGAAGCGCTCGATCGAAACCAACGCCCCGGTCGAGGGCCTGACACGCGCGCTGCCGGCCGTCGACGCGCAGGCGCTCGAACATCTCTCCCGCGACGAAGACATCCGCGCGCTCGCGACCAATGCCAAGCGCGTGGCGCTGCTTTGGGAAGCCTGCGCGCTGCCCGACTACCGCAAGATCGCGCCCGCCCAGCATGCCGACCTGATCGCCTCGATCTACATGGACCTCGCTCGCCACGGCCATGTCGACGAAAACTACATGGCCGAGCAGGTGCGCCGCGCCGACACCACCGAGGGCGACATCGACACGCTGTCGCACCGCATCGCCCAGATCCGTACCTGGACATTCGTGTCGAACCGGCCCGGCTGGCTGGCCGATCAGGCACACTGGCAGGAAAAGACGCGCGAAATCGAAGACAGATTGTCGGATGCGCTGCATGAGCGGTTGACGAAACGCTTCGTAGACCGCAGGACTTCCGTCCTCATGCGGCGCCTTAGAGAAAATACCATGCCTGAAGCCGAAATCAGCCCTACCGGAACCGTCCTTGTCGAAGGCCATCACGTCGGCGAGTTGCAAGGGTTCCGCTTCACCGCCGATCAGACCGCCGGCGGCGAAGACGCCAAGGCCGTGCGCACGGCCGCGCAAAAGGCGCTGGCCGCCGAATTCGATGCCCGTGCGGAGCGCTTCGGCGCCTGCGCCAATGGCGACCTCGCGCTCGGTTCGGACGGCACGCTGCGCTGGATCGGCGCGCCGATCGGCACGCTGGTTTCGGGCGAGGACCCGCTGAAGCCGCGCCTCGTGCTTCTGGCCGACGAACAGCTCACCGGCCCGGCGCGCGACAAGGTCGCCGCGCGTGCCGAGCGCTTTGTCAATTTCCAGATCGAGTCCCTGCTGAAGCCGTTGGTCGACCTGAAAAATGCCGAGCAGATTTCCGGCATCGGCCGCGGCATCGCCTTCCAGTTGGTCGAGAATTTCGGCCTCATCAACCGCCGTGACATCGCCGAGGAGATGAAGTCGCTCGACCAGGAGGGCCGCGCCGCACTGCGCCGGCTCGGCGTGCGCTTCGGCGCCTACCACGTCTTTGTACCGGCGCTGATCAAGCCCGCGCCGGCCGGACTGGTGACCTTGCTGTGGGCGTTGAAGAATGACGGCAAGGACAAGCCTGGCTTCGGCGACGTCGTCCATGCGCTGGCATCGGGCCGCACCTCGGTTGTCATCGATCCGGCCTTCGACAAGGCCTTCTACAAGCTGGCCGGCTACCGCAATCTCGGCCGCCGCGCCGTGCGCATCGACATTCTGGAGCGGCTGGCCGACCTGATCCGCCCGGCGACCAACTGGAAGCCCGGCCTTGGCCAGCGCCCGGACGGCGCCTATGACGGCCAGGCCTTCATGGTGACGCCGCCGATGATGTCGATCCTCGGCGCCACCGCCGACGACATGGAAGAAATCCTCAAGGGGCTCGGCTATCGCGCCGAGCCGAAGCCGGCGGCGGAAGTCAAGGCACGGCTGGAAGCGCAGGACAGTGCCGCGCGGGAAGCCGCAGCGGCCAAGCTCGCGGCCGAAGAGGCAGCGCGCGCCGAACAAGCCAAGGCAGCGGAAGAGGCGGCGGCGCCGGCCGTCGTCGAGGGTTCGGAGTCGTCGCCCGATGTGGACGCGGAGACCGTATCCGAGGTTCCAGCCGAAATCGTTGCGGACGCCCCGGCGGAGGCTGTCGCGGAAGAGCAATCAGAAGCGACCGCCGAGGTTGCGGATGAGGAGACGCCTGTAGCTGAAGCCGCCGAGCCGGCACAGGTTGAACCACAAGCCGAACCTGAAACCGCCGAACCTGAAGCTGCGGCGGTTGAAGCCTCGCCCGCGGACGAAGCAGCGCCGGCGGAGCCGGCCGCTGACGCTTCCACCTCGACGGAGGCGGCCGAACCCGTTGCCGTGTCGGAAGCCGCGGCTGAACCGACCACCGAAGCCGAAGCGCCAAAGCCTATCCTGCTGTGGCGGCAAGGGCGCTTCGACCAGCGCCCCCGCCATCACGAAGGCCGTAACAATCGCCAGCGCAACGGCCAGGCGCGCGGCCGCGGCAACGCGCCGGCCGATGCCGCCGCCGCACCCGCCACGCCAGGAGAGCGTCCCGCTCATGAAGGACGCCGCGACGGCGCCGGCAAGCCGCGCTTCGACCGCTCGAAGTTCAAGCCCAAGCCTGGCACCGAAGGCGAACAAAGGCGCGACGGCCGCCCGCAAGGCGATCGTCCCGAGCGCCGCGAAGGCCGGCCGGACTGGAAGGGCGGCAGGCCGGAAGGCAAGGGCGGGCCGCAAGGCGGCAAGCCTGCATTCCAGGCCAAGCCACGTGAGGAGCGCCCGGTGCGCTTCGACCCGGATTCCCCCTTCGCCAAGCTCGCCGCCTTGCGCGACCAGCTAAAGAAGTAGGCTCGGCACTTCGATGGTTGCTGAAGGCCGCCAGCGCATCGACAAATGGCTGTTCTTCTCGCGTGCGGTCAAATCGCGCTCGCTGGCGGCCAAATTGGTGGTCGCTGGCCGCGTGCGCATCAATCGCGACAAAGCAGCGCAGGCTTCCGATCTGGTCAAGCCGGGCGACGTGCTGACGATCACGCTCGACCGGCGTATCTTCGTCTGGAAGGTGCTTGGCGCTGGTGCGCGACGCGGCCCGGCCGAGGAAGCCCGCACCCTTTATGAAGACATGTCGCCGCCGCCCACACCCAAGGGCGACGCCCTTCCCGATGCCATCCCGGCGCTGCGCGAGGCTGGCAGCGGCCGCCCGACCAAAAAAGAGCGCCGCCAGACCGACCGGTTGCTCGACGAAGATTGAGCCCCCGTCGAACAGAAGCGGAGTGCTCCGCAGGGCAACCGCAGGCAAAAAACAAAACCGGCGCCGGCAAACGGGCGGTGCGCGAGGCATGCCAGGCCTTCGCGGCGGCGCCCTTGCGGATTTCCATTCCCAAACCTTGGCGACGCTGGGAATGGCCACCCTTGCAAGCGACCGATAAAGGCGTTACCTCACGGAAAAAGCCAGCAAAAACTGGACGTCCCGGAGCCGCCCGATGACCTATGTCGTGACCGACAACTGCATCAAATGCAAATATATGGACTGCATCGAGGTCTGTCCGGTCGACTGTTTCTACGAAGGCGAGAACATGCTCGTCATCCATCCCGACGAGTGCATCGACTGCGGCGTCTGCGAACCGGAATGCCCGGCCGACGCGATCAAGCCCGACACGGAGTCGGGCCTCGACAAATGGCTGCAGATCAACACCGAATATGCCGACAAATGGCCCAACATCACCGCCAAGAAGGAGCCGCCGGCCGACGCCAAGAGCTTCGACGGTGAGGCCGGCAAGTTCGAGAAATACTTCTCCGCCGAGCCCGGCGAAGGCGATTGACAACACCGCTGTAAAGGCTTGTATGACGTAGCGTAACAGGCAAGTCGGATTAACCGCCTTGACAGGCGGCGATTGGTTATGGCCTCCGCTTACGCAGCAAAACCTTGATTCTTCCGACTTTTTGTGTTACATCAGCGAAACATGCCGGTGACACAACGTCGATTTATGGCGCAGACGCCCCAAATCACTGAAAGGTGAAAATCCCACTCCGGACCAGAGCGATCTGGGCCAGGCGGTCGCAATTCGTGCGGTTTGCCGGTCCCGGCTTTTCCGGTGGGTTCATCTGTTGTGCGGCTAATGATCGGTGACCCCGATCACGTGAGTTCAGCCGGCACCGCCGCCGGCCCACAACAAGGAGTTCAGGGCGTAATGGCAACGATCACCCCGCAGAAGAAGTCCACGGCCGCGCGTCACGGTTTCAAGACCGGCGAGTACATCGTCTATCCGGCGCATGGCGTCGGCCAGATCGTCTCGATCGACGAGCAGGAAGTGGCTGGCCACAAGCTGGAACTGTTCGTCATCGACTTCCAGAAGGACAAGATGCGCCTGAAGGTGCCGGTCGCCAAGGCGACCTCGATCGGCATGCGCAAGCTGTCGGAAGAAGATTATGTCGAGCGCGCGCTGAAGGTCGTGCAGGGTCGCGCCCGCGTCAAGCGCACCATGTGGTCGCGTCGCGCCCAGGAATATGATGCCAAGATCAATTCGGGCGATTTGATCTCGATCTCGGAAGTCGTGCGCGACCTCTACCGCGCCGACAACCAGCCGGAACAGTCCTATTCCGAACGCCAGCTCTACGAGGCGGCACTCGACCGCATGGCCCGCGAGATCGCGGCCGTCAACCGCATGTCGGAAACCGAAGCCGTGCGCCTGATCGAGGTCAACCTTAACAAGGGACCCAAGCGCGGCGCCAAGGCCGATAACGAGGAAGCCGAGCAGGAAGAAGCTGCCTGAATCCCCTCGTCCTATAGTTAACGAAAAACCCGGCCTCGCGCTGGGTTTTTGTCTTTGGCATTGCCGGAGATTGCCGCGGCTATGCGCCGCCTTCCTTCTCCGCTTCCTGCTTCAGCGTCGCGATGAATCGCTTGGTGCGTTCGCGCTCCGGATTGCCGAACAGCGTGGCGGACGGCCCCTGCTCGACGACAACGCCGGCGTCGAGGAACACCGCTTCCCGGGCGATCTTGGAGGCGAGGCGCAGATCATGCGTTGCCATCACCATGGTCGTTCCCTCGCTGGCGAGTTGACCGAGCACATCGACCACCTCCTGCGCCAGCTCCGGGTCGAGGGCGGAAGTCGGCTCGTCGCACAGAAGCACCTTGGGTGACGGCGCCAGCGCCCGGGCGATCGCCACGCGCTGCTGCTGGCCGCCCGACAGCGTCGCCGGCCAGGCATCGACCTTGTGTGCCATGCCGACCTTCTCCAGCAGGGCCAGCGCCCGCTCACGGGCCCGTGCCTCCGGCCATTTCAGCACCGTGACCAGGCCTTCCATGACGTTCTCG
This sequence comes from Mesorhizobium sp. BH1-1-4, assembly GCF_020165665.1. Lineage (NCBI taxonomy): Bacteria > Pseudomonadati > Pseudomonadota > Alphaproteobacteria > Hyphomicrobiales > Phyllobacteriaceae > Mesorhizobium > Mesorhizobium sp. BH1-1-4. Next base: position 1,064 of record NZ_JAIUIN010000027.1, on the reverse strand, counting down.
ATGGCCGTGCGGTGTGGAAACAGCTGGAAATTCTGGAACACCATGCCGGTCTGCAGCCGCAGGCGCCTGATGTCCGCGGCCGGCACCTTCACGCCCGGGCGGAACTCGAGCGTCTCGTCGCCGATACGCACCGTGCCCGAGGTCGGGATCTCCAGCAGGTTGATGCAGCGCAGCAGCGTGCTTTTTCCGCCACCCGAAGGGCCGACCAGCGCGGTGACACTGCCTTCGGCAATGGTAACCGTCACGCCCTTCAGCACGAGATTGTCGCCGAACCGCTTCTCGATGTTGGTGAGGCTGATCATGAGCGTGCCTCCAGGAAGCCGCCATAGCGGTTGAGCCGGGTTTCCAGCCGCGTCTGCAAGGCCGAAAGCACCGAACTGAGAGCCAGATAGAGGATCGCCGCCTCGACATAGAGGATCAGCGGCTCATAGGTGGTGGCGACGATGCGCTGCGCCGCCTGGAACATTTCCGGCACGGTGATGGCGGCGGCCAGCGAGGTGTCCTTGACCAGCGAGATGAAGGTGTTGGAGAGCGGCGGCACGGCGACCCGGCCAGCTTGCGGCAGGATGGTGCGCCGCATCGCCTGGCTCCAGGTCATGCCGATCGAATAGGCGGCCTCCCACTGGCCTTTGGGTACCGAGCCGATGGCCGCGCGGATGATTTCCGACGTGTAGGCGCCGATGTTGAGGGTGAAGCCGATCAGCGCCGCGGTAAAGGCATCGAGCAGGATGCCGACCGAAGGCAGGCCGTAGAAGATCAGGAACAGCTGCACCAGGAGCGGCGTGCCGCGGAAGATCCAGACGTAGAAGCGCACGAGCGCCACAAGCGGCTTGGGGCCAAACAGCCGGCCGAGCGCCGCGCCCAACCCCACCGTCAGGCCAAGCACGAAGGACAGCAGCGTCAACGGCACGGTAAAGATCAACGCGGCCCACAGCAGCGAAGGCAGCGACTCCAGCATCAGTTGCAGCCAGTGCGGCACGAAAGATCCTCCGGAATGGACGAGCGGCGTCATCGAACGCGAATGCGTCGGCCATATCACGACAAAAGCGGCGCGCCGTCAAAGA
>NZ_JAIUIN010000026.1:0-72207 GCF_020165665.1 Mesorhizobium sp. BH1-1-4 | reverse complement strand
CTCTTGCCTGAGCGCCCACCACCTATGATGAAGGTCAGCTTGCCCAGATCAGGCAAAGCTGTCGCGCAGGTTGGCAGCAGCGCCGGTGAGGCGCCCACGCACCACGCCGACGACCGCGCCGAGCACAAGCCAGAACACCAGGTTGGTCACTGTCACCGCCACCACGAACTGATGATGCAGGCCCTCCGGGATCGGTGTCTCGAAACTGTCTGGCTGCGGCGCGCCGACAATATGCGGCGCGACGATCAGCAGGACGCCAAGGATGGCCAGCGGCAGCGATTTGCGGAAGGCGATCAGGCCGAGCCCGATCGCGGTCGCCACGACTGTCGCGGTCCACCAGATCTGCCGCGGAAGCAGTTCGGCCGCGGGCATTGCCGGCAGTTCCGGCGGCAGGCCGAGGCCGGGCGCCAGCGTGAACACGGCAAAGCCGGCCAGGCCCCAGAACACGCCCTGGCGCCAGGTGCCGATGCCGCCGGCGAATTCCGAAACCGCGACCAGGACCAGCGCGAAGCCGATGCCGGTGACGATATTGGCAAGCACGCTGAAGGCGAACCGCTCGAAGCCGTCGGCCGGCGCCCAGCCTTCATCCTCCGCCGCCGGAGCGGCTGCTTCCGCCGCCGGCGCGGCCGAGCTCATGGCATTGCCTGCCGGGGCGATTGTACTCATGGCGTTGGTATCGGTCGCGGCGGGTGCCGCGCCATGGTCATGGTGATGGCCGCCGCCGGCCTGTTCGTAGACTTCCGCTTTCAGGATCAGCGGAACGGTCGCATAGGCCTGCATGCAGGCGAGAACGACGCCGGCCACGAGCCCCGCGATCGCCGCGACGAACACGACGTTGCGAAAAAGGTTCATGATGTCAGATCCCTATCAGTGGCAGGGAAAGGCCATCGAATGGCGGTAGTCGTGGGCGGCGTTGTGGACCGCGTCGATATGCGAGAAGCCGACGAAGCCGACGACGAAGATGCCGAGCAGCGCGGCGAGCGCGAGCTGCATGAAGCGCGACTGCGAGGAGACGGAGGCGCCGAGGGAGACGGTAGCAGTGGTCATGTCTTGTCCTTTCGCCCTCCACCCGAGGGCATAGAAGTCAGTCTTTTTGCCGCCGGCAGGTCTCCTGGCTCGCGGATCAGCGCCCTTCCCCACCTTCCCGAAGAAAAATCTTCAGTGGCATATGGAGAGGACTACCGCACACAGTTGCGGGGGCAGCCACGGCATTGGGCGAAACCTCGCCCGCACCGCATTCCCTCTTGGCTCCAAAAAAAGGAACCGACGACGTTGGTGACTATAGGGAAATTCGCCGCGCGCGGCAAACCAAATTCCGACAGCCGACAGCGCAGGAGCGTCGTATCGGCAAAGCCGTTCCCATCCCGCCCTGATTGACAAACTTCATGGCCGGGTGTCGGCTGGCAACCCTCACAGGAAGCCAGCCATGCAGCCCAATGCCAGCGAGCGCGATCCCTATAACGGCCTGTCCCGAACCGAGCCGACGCTGCCCTCATCGGCATATTGGGACCAGCAGACCTATCAGCTTGATCTCGATGCGATCTGGTACAGAAGCTGGCTGCTGGTCTGCCGCGAGGCCGATCTGGCCCAGCCGCTGGCCTTTCGCCGATTCCGCATCGGCACGCAGGACATCCTCGTGCTGCGCGACGACACTGGCGAGCTGCGCGCCTTCCACAACACCTGCCGCCATCGCGGCTCGCAACTTTGCCAGGAGAGCGAAGGCCGGCTGAAGGCACGGCTGATCACCTGCCCCTATCACGCCTGGTCCTACTCGCTGCGCGGCGATCTTGTGCGCGTGCCGTCGAAATCGCTGCCCGACGGCTTCGACAAGGCCGATCACCCGCTCTACCGCGTCGCGCTCTCGGTGTGGCGGGGCTTCGTCTTCGTCAATCTTGCCGAGGGTGCCGCCGGCTCGGCGCAATCTTCCTTCGATCCCGGCTCCGGCAACCTCGGCAACTGGCCGCTCGAATCGCTGGTGTCGGGCCATGTGCTGCGCAAGGTGATGCACTGCAACTGGAAGATCTTCTGGGAGAACTTCAACGAGTGCCTGCATTGCCCGGGTGTTCACAAGGATCTGTCGCGGCTGGTGCCGATCTATGGCCGCGGCCTGATGAGCCGGCATGACGACCCCGAATGGGTGCGCCACGCCGACAATGACGCGCCGGAATTTTCCGGCGGCTTGCGTGCTGGCGCGCAGACATGGTCGCGCGATGGCCAGGCGCATGGGCCGGTCTTCCCGGACTTGACGCCGGCGGAACGCAGCGCCGGCCAGACCTATGCCACCAGCCTGCCTTCGATGTTCATCGTCGGCCATGTCGACTATGTCAGGACCGTGCGCCTGGTGCCGCTCGGTCCCGAACAGACCGAGCTTGTCGCGGAGTGGCTGTTCGCGCCCGAGGCGTTGGCCGCGACCGACATCGACAACATCGTCGCCTTCGGCACACAGGTGCTGGAAGAGGACGCCGCCATCTGCGAGGTGAACCAGAGGGGCTTGCGCTCGATGCGTCATACGGCCGGCGTGCTGATGCCCGAGGAATATGAGTTGCACCGCTTCCACAATTGGGTGCGCGAGCGCCATGTTGCGGTGACATGAGGGTAGGTTGGGTTTCAGATCAGGCCGGCATCAGCTGAATATCGACATGCCTACAGGGATTTCGGCAGGTAGCGCCAAGTCATGAAGCCGCAAAACGCCGCCAGCAGGCTGAGCGTGACGAACACCGAGCCTAACCCGAAGAAGGCCAGCACCACCGAATAGACCAGCGGCGGCGTCAGTTCGGAAAAGTCGAGATAGGTGCGGTAGACCGCCGCCATCTGCGCCCGCTCATAGGAGCGCACCGAGCGCATGAAGGCGGTCGAGCCCAGCGCGTCGAGCGCGATGGTGAAGAAGGCGCCGCACAACAGGAAGGCGCCGGTCAGCAACGGCGCTGCCGCTCCGACCGTGCCGGCGGCCAGCAGCGCCGCCGACATGGCGAAATAGGCAAATGTCATCGTCCGCCGGCCGCCGAAGCGCTTGCCCGCCTTGCCCCAGAAGATCGCCATGAACAAAAGCGCGTTGCCGGCCGAGACCAGCAGGCCGCCGGCGATATCGCCCTGCCCGGTAATGACCATGAACAGCGGCCCGTAGACGAAGAACGTCGTCCAGAAGCAGGAACGGCCGAAGGCGATCAGCCACGCCAACCTCAGTCTCGGCTGCGCGACGAAGCGGCCGATATTGGCGAGCGGATTGGCCGGCCGCGTCTTGCCCGGACGGATCGACGGGTTGTCGCTCAGCCGATAGAACCAGAACAGCGCCAGCAAGGCGATCGCGAACACGGCCACCGCGCCATGCGCGGCGTAGATGCCGAAATGCGCGTAAAGAAAGATGCCGAGCGTGGGCCCGCAGGTCCAGGCAACCATCGACCACGCCATGCGCAGCGATTCGGCCTGCATGAAATCGGTCTTGCGGATGTGGTCCATGATGTAGAGGTTGAGGGTGATCGACAGCGCGCTGGCGCCCATGACACGGCACAACATGCCGGCCAGTTGCCCGGCGAGCGTATGGGTGACGAAGAACAGCGAACCGATGGCGAGCATGCAGGCGCCCGCCGTGTAGACCCAGCGCCGGGCAAAGCGGCGGATCAGCATCGGCATGAACAGGGTCACCGACAGGCCGATCAGCGACACGACCGTGTAGAGGATCGAGACGATCTGCTCATTGTGCAGGATTTCGTAGGCCTGGATCGGGATGACGCTCGACACCATGGCGCGAGCGAAGGATTCGACCGCGTAGAGCGAGGCGAAGGTGCGCGCATCCGCGGCCTTGAGGGCCGGAAGCCAGATCGGATGACGCACATGGGTGGACATTGCTTCCCCAAAGCAGAATCGCGGCACCAAATCTGCCGTGAGCATTTCAGGCCCATTAAGAGGAAACCGACGCCCGCCCGGCAAAAACGAAGCCGGTCAAAGGCTTTCCCGCGCTGGCCCAACCCGGCGGCTGGCACGGGCGCCGTCGCGCCGCCCAGGCCAGGGCGACCGGCCTTCTTCTATCCAGGGCAACCGTGATAGTCGTCTTGGAGAGGCTGAATCAGATCGCGAGACCATGAGCATCCACACGCCGACCGCACCCGCCCCTGAGCCATCGAAGCGCATCGTCGCCATCGATATCTTGCGCGGCATCGCGCTGATCGCGATGGCGAGCTACCATTTCACCTGGGATCTCGAATTCTTCGGCTACACCGATCCTGGCCTCACCGCCTTCGGCTGGTGGAAGTTCTACGCTCGCTGCATTGCCTCGACCTTCCTGTTCCTGGTCGGCGTCAGTCTCTATCTCGCCCATGGCCGGCAAATCCGCTGGAACGGTTTCTGGAAGCGGTTCGCCATGGTTGCGGGCGCGGCGGTCGCCATCTCCGTCGTTACCCGCATCGCCACGCCCGACGGTTTCATCTTTTTCGGCATCCTGCACGAGATCGCGCTCGCCAGCCTGCTTGGGCTCGTCTTCCTGCGCCTGCCGGCGCTGCTGACGCTTGTCGTCGCGGCACTCGTCATCGCGGCACCCGTCTACCTGCGCTTGGAGGCCCTCGATCATCCCTGGCTGTGGTGGATCGGCCTGTCGGCGATTAATCCGCGCTCCAATGACTACGTGCCGCTGTTTCCCTGGTTCGGCGCGGTGCTTACGGGCATTGCGGTGGCGAAATTCGCGTCCACATCAGGCATAAGGGCGCGTTTGGCGAAGCTGATGCCCGGGCGATGGTCGAACCCGCTGGTCTTCATCGGCCGCCACAGCCTGGCCTTCTACCTGATCCACCAGCCGCTGTTGATCGGCTGCGTCTGGCTGTTCTCGCAGGTGATGCCGGCGCAGGTCGAAACCCCGCAGGTCAATTTCCTGAAAACCTGCCAGCGCTCCTGCGAGCAGACGCGCAACGCAACCTTCTGTTCGAGTTATTGCGGCTGCATGCTCGAGACGCTCGAAGGTGAAGGCTCGCTTGATCGGCTCTACAACAACGATCAGACTGCGGACTTCAGGACGCATCTGTCCGATCTTGCCGCAACGTGTACCGGCAAGACCGAGGACAAGATGACAGAGGGAGGGACGCAATGATCGAGCCAAAGCCTGGGACCGAACCGAAGCCTGGGCTGATACCGTGGCCGCCGGTGATCTACGTCGCCGCCATCCTCATCAGTGTCGCGCTTGGCCTCTACGTCCCCCTGCCCTGGATCGGCGATCTCCTGGGCGACATCCTGTTCGCCGCCGGCTGGGTGGCGCTGTTCGCCGTCGCCGTACTCTGGTTCACCGCGATACGCACCATGATACGGGCCAGGACAACGCTCAATCCCAACGCCGTGCCCGATCATCTCGTCACCTCAGGCCCCTTCGGCGTCACCCGCAACCCGATGTACCTGGCCAACACGCTGATGCTGATCGGCGTCGCCTTTGTCTCGGGCATCGCCTGGTTCTTCCTGCTTGCCTTCGTCGCCGCCTTCCTCACGCAGAAGGTCGCGATCGAGGGCGAGGAAAAAATCCTGGCGGCGAAATTCGGCAAGAAATACCGGGATTACGCCAAAAGAGTGCGGCGCTGGATTTGAGGCCGCGCGTGGTCACCGGCAGGACAGCAGACTTCCGCGATCAGCCGGCACGCCCGAAGACTCAGGTGTTGACACCCAGCTCGACCAGCCGCTCGACGCAGGACTCTTCGGCCTGGTCGAGTTCAGCCAGCGTCTCCTCGAGGTCGCGGCGCTTTTGCCGGAGATCCTCGCGCTTTTCCTCGATGCGCTTGATCATCAGCTTGAGCTGCCCGACCTCGCCCGGCGGCTCCTTGTACATCTGAATAATCTCGCGGATCTCGTTGATAGAGAAGCCGAGCCGTTTTCCCCGCATGATCTGCCGGATAAGATGACGGTCGGACGGTCGAAACAGCCGGGTACGGCCGCGCCGCACCGGCTGCACCAGCCCCTCGTCCTCGTAGAAACGCAGCGTCCGCGTCGACACGTCGAATTCGCGGGTCAGTTCAGTGATCGAATAATATTCCCGCATTGTCACTCCACGCCGGAATTCCGGGTGATCGCCATGCGTCCCCTTCCGTCCCGAACAAACCCTTTGCCATGCCGGAATCGACGTGGCACCCCGCACAAGCCTCGCACGGCATTTACGTAAAAGTCAATTGAGCCACTCACCCGGCGCCGAACCACCAGGTGGCGAGACCGAGGAAGGCAAAAAAGCCGACGACATCGGTGACCGTGGTGACGAAGACAGCCGAAGCGACCGCCGGATCGACCTTGAAGCGATCGAGCAGCAGCGGGATTAGGATGCCGGCGAGTGCGGCCACGAACATGTTGATGATCATGGCCACCGCGATGATGCCGCCCAGATTGGGATCGTGGAACCAGACAGCCGCGACGATGCCGATCAGAATGGCGAAAACGATGCCGTTGATGAAGCCGACGCCCATTTCGCGGCGGATGATGCGGCCGGCATTGTAGATGTCGATATCCTTGGTCGCCAGCGCCCGCACGGTGACGGTCATGGTCTGCGAACCGGCATTGCCGCCCATGCCGGCCACGATCGGCATCAGCACGGCGAGCGCCACGATCCGCTCGATCGTATGGTCGAACAGGCCGATCACCGATGCCGCCAGAAACGCCGTCAGCAGATTGACGAGCAGCCAGGGAACGCGCGAGCGCGAGGTCGCCAGAATGCTGTCGGAGAGCTCCTCGTCGCCGACGCCGCCCATGCGCAGCAGGTCTTCCTCCGCTTCCTGCTGGATGACGTCGACGACATCGTCGATGGTCAGCACGCCGACCAGCCGCTCGTTCTCGTCGACCACGGCGGCCGACAAGAGATCGTATTGTTCGAAGTCCCGCGCCGCCTCTTCCTGGTCCATGGTGGCCGGGATGGCGTGCCGCGTCTCATGCATGACCTCCTCGACCTTGACCGCGCGCTTGGTGCGCAGGATCTGGTCGAGATCGATTGCCCCCAGCAGCTTGAAGGTCGGATCGATGACGAAGATCTGGCTGAAGCGCTCGGGAAGGTTCTTGTCCTCGCGCATGTAGTCGATGGTCTGGCCGATGGTCCAGAAGGGCGGCACCGCGACGAACTCGGTCTGCATGCGCCGTCCCGCGGTCTCTTCCGGATAGTCGAGCGAGCGGCGCAGCCTGATCCGCTCTGTGAACGGCAGTTGCGACAGGATCTCGTCCTGGTCCTCCGGCTCGAGGTCTTCGAGAATGTAGACCGCGTCGTCGGAATCGAGCTCCTGCACCGCCTGCGCGATCTGCGCATTGGGCAGGTTGTCGACGATATCCATGCGGATCGCCTCGTCGACCTCGGTCAAGGCGGAGAAGTCGAAGTCGGCGCCCAGCAACTCGACCAGGGCAAGCCGCTGTTCGGGCTGCAGTGCCTCGATGAGATCGCCAAGTTCCGACTGATGCAGGTCGTCGACTTCGCGCTTCAGGGTCAGCTTATCGCGGTCGGCGATCGCGGCACCGATCCGGGCAAGGAAGGAGGAAAGGACCGCACCGTCCTCGCCATAGATATCGGCGTGGGCGTCTTCAGCCGCCTTGGCGGGGGTCGTCTGCTTGTCCTCCACCAGCGCCTCCCGCCATTCCGGAAAAATTGCGTCTCAGCTCTAGTGCATCGGACCTTAAAGCGGAAACCGGTTTCGCGAAAAATCCGATGCAGCGGGCGCACAGACACGATTCGATTTGAGAACTTATCCCCCTAAGGCGCGGAATATCAAACGAAACGCGCGTTCAACGCTGCCCTTACAAAGGTATCGCTTATGCCCGGCCTGGCAATGTCCGCCCCGTCAAAAACCCCGGAAACCCGGTTCAGCGGGCGCGACAGGGCATGTCGCTGGGGAAAGAGCGTCTCTTCGCGGTAAGGGCAGAATTGTCATGATGCAGGTCCAGGGCTTCGCGCTGGGGCATGAGCAATGTTTGCAATCGGCCAGGGATAAAAACAGCCCTTGAACAGCAAGCCCGGGAAAACGAGCAAGGCAATCGGCGACCGGCGCATGCGCATTGTCGTCGCCGAACGCAATCCGCTCGTCATATCTGCGCTGCGCGAAATGCTCGAATGCGACGGTCGTTTCGAATTGCTGGGCACGGCCCAGAGTGGCAAGCAGTTCCTGGACCTGGCGGCCGAGGGCGGGTTCGACGTCGCCGTCATCGGCTGGAAGCTCGCCGACATGGATGGCGCCGACGTGTTGGCCGAGGTCCAGAGCCGCAAGCTCAACGTCCGCATCGCGGTCTTTTCGAACGACCACGACATCGGCATCCTGAAACAGTGCGTGCGCCTGGGGGCCCAGGGCTACTGCTTCCAATTCGACGATCCCGCCATCATCTTCGACACGATCCTGGCTGTCGCACACGGCCGCATCTGCATTCCCTATATCGACATCAACAAGGTCAACGACACGCCTTTGTCCCGGCTTACGGTGCGCGAGCGCGAACTGCTGGCGGTGCTGTCCGACGGCTGGACCAATTTGCAGATCGCGACCCGGACCGGCATCTCGGAGAACACGGTGAAATACCACCTCAAGAATCTCTACGACAAGCTGGATGTCCGCAACCGCGCCATGGCGGTCGCGCTCTATTCGAGCGAAAAGCGCACCCATAAACAGCCTTTCGGGTAGGGCGACCGGGTAGGCCATCGGGTAGTCTTGCCCCACCCGCACGCGGCAAGTTCTTACCCGCCAAGGTGTTGTCGGCATTAGCCGTCGAAACGAAACTCCCCATCACGCTTTGCTGGATCAGGAGGAGTTCGCACCATGGCCGGTTTCACCCATCTTTTCATTCCCGGACCGACCAACATACCCGAGCAGGTGCGGCAGGCGATGAACCTTCCCATGGAGGACATGCGCGCGGCCTCCTTCCCCGACCTCACCTTGCCGCTGTTCGAGGACATCAAACGCGTCTTCAAGAACGAGACCGGCCGCGTCTTCATCTACCCGTCCTCCGGCACCGGTGCCTGGGAGGCGGCGATGACCAATGTGCTCAGCCCCGGCGACCGGGTGCTGATGGCACGCTTCGGGCAGTTCTCGCATCTATGGGTCGACATGGCCGAGCGGCTCGGCTTCGAAGTCGACGTGATCGACTGCGAATGGGGAACCGGCGTTCCACTGGACCTCTATGCGGAGCGGCTGAAAGCCGACAAGACGCACCGCATCAAGGCCGTCTTCTGCACCCAGAACGAGACCGCGACCGGCGTCACCAGCGACGTCGCCGGCTGCCGCGCGGCGCTCGACGATGCGAACCACCCCGCTTTGCTCTTCGTCGACGGCGTCTCGTCGATCGGCTCGATCGACTTCCGCCAGGAAGAATGGGGTGTCGACTGCGCCGTCAGCGGCTCGCAGAAGGGTTTCATGCTGCCGGCTGGCCTCGGCTTCCTGTCGGTCAGCAGGAAGGCACTGGCCGCTTCCAGGACCGCCACCCACCGGCGCTGCTTCTTCTCCTTCGAGGACATGATCCGCGCCAACGACGCCGGCTATTTCCCCTACACGCCGGCGACGCAATTGCTGCGCGGCCTGCGCGCCTCGCTCGACCTGATCGCCGAGGAAGGGCTGGAGACCATCTTCGCCCGTCACCATCGCCTCGCCGAAGGCGTGCGCAAGGCGGTCGATGCCTGGGGGCTGAAACTCTGCGCCAAGGCGCCGAAATGGCATTCCGACACGGTCAGCGCCATCCTGGTGCCGGAAGGCATCGACAGCGGCGACGTCGTCAAGCGCGCCTACCAAGCCTACCAGACCTCGCTCGGCGGCGGCCTCAACAAAGTGTTCGGCAAGGTGTTCCGCATCGGCCATCTCGGCTGGCTGAACGAGGTGATGGTGCTGGCCTCGCTTTCAGCGGCCGAAATGGCGCTGCTCGATAGCGGCGTGCGGCTGGCGCCGGGCTCCGGTGTCGGCGCCGCCATCCAGCATTTCCGCGCCTCGGCCGCGGTGCCGGTCGCGGAAGCCGCATGAAGGGGAGAGACGATGAGCCACACCATCAACCATCTGAAGAAATTGAGGCTGCAACGCAGCGAGCTGGCGGTTCCCGGCTCCAGCCCGGAGATGATCGACAAGGCGGCCAACAGCGCCGCCGACTTCGTCTTCCTCGACATCGAGGACGCGGTCGCGCCGCCCGACAAGGAACGCGCCCGCAAGAACATCATCCATGCGCTGAACGACATCGACTGGCGCGCCAAGGGCAAGACCGTTTCGGTGCGCATCAACGGGCTCGACACCCACTACATGTACCGCGACGTCGTCGATGTGATGGAACAGGCCGGCGACCGGCTGGACACGATCTTGGTGCCGAAGGTCGGCGTGCCGGCCGATCTCTACATGGTCGAGGCCATGGTCAACCAGATCGAGATGGCCAAGGGCTTCAAGACCCGCGTCGGCCTGGAGGCACTGATCGAGACCGCGCTCGGCATGGCCAATGTCGAGGCCATCGCCGCGACGCCAGGCCGGCTGGAAGCCATGCATTTCGGCGTTGCCGATTATGCCGCCTCAAACAAGGCGCGTACCGTCAACATTGGCGGCCTCAACCCCGACTATCCCGGCGACCAGTGGCATTTCGCCCTGTCACGCATGACCGTCGCCTGCCGCGCCTATGGTCTGCGCGCCATTGACGGGCCGTTCGGCGATTTCTCCGATCCTGAAGGCTACAAGACGGCCGCCCGGCGCGCCGCAGCCCTCGGTATCGAAGGCAAATGGGCGATCCATCCCTCGCAGATTGCCTTGGCCAACGACGTGTTCTCGCCGCCGGAGAAGGAAGTCACCCGCGCCCGCCGCATCCTGGAGGTGCTGAAGGAGGCGGAGGCGCAGGGCAAGGGAGCAGCAGCACTCGATGGCAAGATGATCGACGCCGCGTCGGAACGCATGGCCAGGAACGTTCTGGTGGTCAACGACGCCATCGAACGCGCCGGCCAGACATACGCCGCCGCACTTTGAGGATTGGGGAGGAGAAAAGAATGGACATCCACGAATATCAGGCCAAGGAACTGCTCGCCCGGCATGGCATCCACGTGCCGCGCGGAGGGCTGGCCTATAGCCCCGAACAGGCGACTTACCGGGCGCGCGAGATTGGCGGCGGCAAATGGGTGCTGAAGGCGCAGGTTCATTCCGGCGCGCGCGGCAAGGCCGGCGGCATCAAGCTTTGTTCCAATGACGAGGAGATTTCCAGCGCCGCCGAGGCCATGCTCGGGCGTAAGCTGGTGACCCACCAGACCGGCCCGCGCGGCAAGCTGATCTCGCGCCTCTATCTCGAGGAAGCCGTCGACATCGCGCAGGAGCTTTATCTCGGCTTCGTGCTCGACCGCAAGGAAGAGCGCGTCATGATCGTGGCCTCGGCCGCCGGCGGCATGGAGATCGAGGAGATCGCCGAGAAGGCGCCCGATTCGATCATCCGCGCCACCGTCGACCCAGGCGTCGGCATGCAGCGCTTCCAGGCGCGCGAGATCGCCTTCGGGCTCGGGCTGGAGGACAGCCTGATCGGCAAGGCGACCGAGACCATCTTCAGCTGCTACCAGGTGTTCCGCGATTACGACGCCTCGATGCTGGAGATCAACCCGCTGGTGGTGACCCGCGACGGCAGCCTGGTCGCGCTCGATGCGAAAATGTCGTTCGACGAGAACGCGCTGTTTCGGCGGCCGGAAATCTCCGAATTGCGCGACAAGAGCCAGGAAGACCCGCGCGAAACTTTCGCCAGCGACCGCGGCCTCTCCTATGTCGGCCTCGACGGCAATATCGGCTGCATCATCAACGGCGCCGGGCTCGCCATGGCGACGATGGACATGATCAAGATCGCCGGCGGCGAACCGGCCAACTTCCTCGACATCGGCGGCGGCGCTTCGCCCGAGCGTGTGGCGAAATCCTTCCGCGCCGTGCTCGGCGACAAGAATGTCGAGACCATCCTGGTCAACATCTTCGCCGGCATCAACCGCTGCGACTGGGTTGCCGAAGGCGTCATCAAGGCGATCCGCGAGGTCGGCGTCAACGTGCCGCTGGTAGTGCGGCTCTCCGGCACCAGGGCCGAGGAAGGGCGCAGGATCCTGGCCGATTCCGGCGAGGCGGTGATCGTCGCCGACACGCTCGCCGAAGCCGCCGAAAAAGCCGTCGCCGCCTGGCGCGCGGCCACCAAGAAAAAGGCAGCCTAGAGCCGGATGGTTTCAGGTCGAATCGACCTGAAATCTGAATCCGTCTCTAAATCAAACAGATAGAGCATGATGCATGGACAAACGGAAAACGTTTGTCCGCGAAAACCGCTCCACACTTTCGGCATCATGCTCTAGGGAGGACACAAAAATGGCAATCCTGCTCAACCGCAGCACGCGCGTCATCGTGCAAGGTTTCACCGGCAAGATCGGCAGCTTCCATGCCGAGGACATGAAGCGCTACGGCACCAAGCTCGTCGGCGGCGTCACCCCCGGCAAGGGCGGCCAGACGCATCTCGGCCTGCCCGTCTTCAACACCGTAAAGGGCGCGGTGCGCGAGACCCGCGCCGAGGCCAGCATCGTCTTCGTGCCGCCGCCCTTCGCCGCCGATTCGATCATGGAGGCGGCGGATGCGGGGATAAAGCTCTGCGTCTGCATCACCGACGGCATCCCCTCGCAGGACATGATGCAGGTCAAGCGCTACATGCGCCGCTACCGCTTCGAGGACCGCATGCGGCTGGTCGGGCCGAACTGCGCCGGCATGATCACGCCCGGACAGGCGCTGATGGGCATCATGCCCGGCTCGATCTACCTGCCCGGCCGCATCGGCATCGTCGGCCGCTCGGGAACGCTGGGCTACGAGGCCGCCTCGCAGATGAAGGCGCTCGGCATCGGCGTCTCGACCAGCGTCGGCATCGGCGGCGATCCGATCAACGGCTCCTCCTTCAAGGACATTCTGAAGCTGTTCGAGCAGGACGACGAGACCGACGCCGTGGTGATGATCGGCGAGATCGGCGGACCGCAGGAAGCCGAAGCCGCGATCTGGGCGCGCGACAACATGCGAAGGCCGCTGATCGCCTACATAGCGGGTTTGTCCGCCCCAAAAGGCCGCCGCATGGGCCATGCCGGCGCCATCATCTCGGCCTTCGGCGAGTCCGCGCAGGAGAAGGTCGAGATCCTGAAAGAAGCCGGGGTGATTATCGTGCCGACGCCGTCGTCGTTTGGCGAGGTGGTGGCCGACACGCTGGCGCGGATGAAGAAGGCGGCGTGAGTCAGGATCGGGCGAATTCAGGCAGTTCGAAGACACAGAACGGCGGTGCATGGCACGACGCGCCGCCGCTTCGTTTAAAGAGCCGGTGGCTGCATCAAGGCGTTCACGCCGGCACAGCGCGACCGAAGGATTTGGACGAGAGGCGGGTCCCTGGCACGATCGGGAGCTGCCGCTAGAGAACAGAGATTTGCCAGGGAGAAAATGGTGCGGTCGAGAAGACTCGAACTTCCACGGGTTGCCCCACAGCGACCTCAACGCTGCGCGTCTACCAATTCCGCCACGACCGCACGTGGTAGGAGCCGGAACCGACCGGCTCGCGGCGTGTAGCAAATCGTTTCCAGCGAAACAAGTGCGCAATGCGCAATAATCCCAGGCGATTGCATAACGGTCCACAGGATTGGAATGAGCGCCCCGAACTGGACGTTTGCGCCCGATATCGCCATATGGAGGCAACACGAGACACGTCATGACAGAACGCAGCCAGATCGCCACGTCGTTCCTGCCCCTGCCCGGTTCGGCGCCGGTCGAATGGCTGGTCCAGCCCGGCCTCACCGCCTATCCCGACGCGCTTGCCTTCATGGAGGCGCGCGCCGAGGCGATCCGTAGCGGGGCCGCCGGAGAGATGGTCTGGCTGGTCGAGCATCCGCCCCTCTACACCGCCGGCACCAGCGCCCGCATCGAGGACCTGATCGAACCCGACCGCTTCCCGGTCTTTTCGGCAGGACGGGGCGGCGAATACACCTATCATGGACCCGGCCAGCGGGTTGCCTATGTCATGCTCGACCTGAAGCGCCGGCGCGAGGACGTGCGCGCCTTCGTCGCCTCGCTCGAACAATGGATCATCGGCACGCTCGCCGCCTTCAACGTGCGCGGGGAACGCCGCGAGGACCGGGTCGGCGTCTGGGTGGTGCGGCCGGACCGCCCTGCTTTGCCCGACGGTTCACCGGCCGAGGACAAGATCGCGGCGATCGGCATCCGGCTGCGGCGCTGGGTGAGCTTTCACGGCATCGCCATCAATGTCGAGCCGGACCTCGCCCATTTCGGCGGCATCGTGCCATGCGGTGTGCAGGATCACGGCGTCACCAGCCTCGTCGACCTTGGCCTGCCCCTGACCATGGCCGATCTCGACCTGGCACTGAAATCCGCTTTCGAGGATGTGTTCGGTGCCGCCGCGGCCTTGCCCGCCGAAGCGGCCCGCAAGACCGGCTGACCCTCTCGGTCTGAGAACTGCCTAAGGTGTGTTGAGATTCAGGTCAGGCCGAGCCCACCGTTTGCAGGTCGGCATCACCTGAATATCGACACACCTTAGATCAGCTGGGCGGAAGCCCACAGCACGCCGCAGCCATGGATGGCGAACGCCGCCAGCAAGGCGCCCGCGAGGGCAATACGATCGAAGGTGCCGATCGGCTCCAGTTCGTGACGTGGCTTCACCCCGCTGCCGACGGTGAGCAGGCTGAGGACCGAAAACACCGCACCGGCCGCCAGCAGGAAACCCAGGGAAAAGCCAGCCTGCCAGCCAAGCGCCAGAAAGGCAGACAGCAGGAAGAACGACGCCAGCGCGAGCACGATCGGCCCCGGGCAGATCTGGCGCAGCACCTGACCGCCGTCGAATTTCCACACCGGCACCAGATTGGCGATGTTGAACAGGGCCGCGCAGCCTGCCAGCGCCGCCAGCAGCGCGGCCGCCACCTTGTGGCCCTCGCCGCCGGCAAACACGCTGGCGGCAATGACGATCGGCACCAGGAAGGCGGAGAACCCCGCCCCCATCAACGCCACGAAGGCCACTTCGAAACGGCTGTTGTAGGGCCGGCCGCCAATGGCGATGCCGCCAAGTAGCGGGATGAAGATCATCCGCACCCTGCAATGGCCGGTCAGCCGGAACGCCGCCATGTGGCCGAGTTCATGCAGCGCCACCACCGATGTCAGGATCGCGGCCAGCGCCAGCCCGCCGAGATGGAGGCCGAAGAACGGCCACAGGATCAACGCCGACAGCACGGCAAAGCCGACCTGGCTCAGCGGATGCTCGAACCAGCCACCCTTGCGGTACTGCCCGGTTACCGCCCAACGCTGCAGCTTGGAGAGCTCGCGGCGCATGGCGAAGTACCGGAACACCAGGAAGGCGACGCCGCGATACCGGTCGGTCCGGCCTAGCGTCACGCGCGTGGCGCTGCCCTCCGAAACCAGTTCGGCGGTCTCGCTGTAATCCTTCCAGAACGAGGCATCGAGCGCGGTGTCCTCGATCACCCGCATCGAGAAGCGGCTGCCCTCGACGACGTCCTCAAACCGCGCCCTGCGCTCGATCGGCTTGCCGTCGCGGCCTTCCCACGACAGCATGATGCGGGCCACGCTCTCTTCGTCCAGCGGCTGCGCCGACAGGATCTCGCCGGACCAGCCGGCATCGCTGCCAAGCGGCCACAGCGCCTGCCACAGGCGCTGCCGGTCCATTGCCACGATGCGGCTCGACCGGACCGTGCGCAAACCAAGCGGCACGGTCATCAAGAGAAAGATCAGCCCGAGATTGCTGGCCACCAGAATGGCCGTGACGATGGGCAACACCTGGACATTGCTCCCTGCCTTGGAAGCGCATCCTAACTTTGCCGCGGCAAGAAAAGCTTAACGGCGGAGCGCCCTTTGCCATCGAGGAACAGCGACGGCGGGCGCCGCCAAATCACATGGCTCCGATCCAGATCGCCATGGAAACAAGGAAGGCACTCATGCAAACCAGCGAGACGACATCCTGAACCAGATCGGTCATAGCTCTCTCCTGTTATTGATATGTTCGCAATTTGTTCTAATTTTGTTTCGATGTCAACGCACCTCAAAGCCCCGGATGCGAATTCGTGAGGAGTCGGTTTCGCAGGGTTAAGAAAAGGTTGATGGAGATTTCTTGGCGCGATTCGAGGCGCGTCGAGATTCGGATCAGGCCGAACCGAGGATGGTAGGTTCCGAGAACCGGAACAGAGCGTACTTAACGTACGTGAGTACCGGAAGCGCAGGAACCTGCCGTCCGCAGGCCGGCCTCGTCCGAATATCGGCGTGCCTTAAAGCGGCACCACCTTGCCGTCGGCCAGCGTAACCCGCCGGTCCATGCGCGATGCCAGTTCATGATTGTGGGTGGCGATCAGTGCGGCGAGCCCCGATTGCCTCACCAGCGCCTCCAGCGCCTCGAAGACGTAGGAGGCGGTGACCGGGTCGAGGTTTCCGGTCGGCTCGTCGGCGAGCAGCACCAGCGGCGCGTTGGCGACCGCGCGCGCGATGGCGACGCGCTGCTGTTCGCCGCCGGACAGCTCGGATGGCCGGTGGGACGCCCGCTTGCCGATCTGCATGTAGTCGAGCAGCTGCGCCGCGCGTTCGGCCGCTTCCTTACGCGACAGCCCCTTGATGAGCTGCGGCATCATGATGTTTTCAAGCGCCGAAAACTCCGGCAGCAAATGGTGGAACTGATAGACGAAGCCGACGTCGTTGCGGCGGATCGAGGTGCGCTCGTCGTCGGACAGCCGGCCGCAGGCCCGGCCGGACAGGATCACGTCGCCGGCGTCGGGGCGTTCCAGCAGGCCAGCGGTGTGCAGCAGCGTCGACTTGCCGGTGCCGGACGGCGCCACCAGCGCCACCATCTCGCCGCGCCGCAGCGAGAAATCGGCGCCGTTCAGGATGGTGAGCTTGCGCGGCCCCTGGACATAGTGCCGCTCGACGCTCTTCAGCTCGATAATGACCTCGGCCACTACTCGTACCTCAAGGCTTCGACCGGATCGAGGCGGGCGGCCCGCCATGCGGGAAACACGGTTGCCAGGAAGGACAGCGCCAGCGCCATGATGATGACATAGGTCGTCTCGCGCGGATCCATCTTGGCCGGCAACTGGCTGAGGAAATAGAGCTCCGGATTGAACAGCACCTTGCCGGTCATCCAGGAGAAGAACTGGCGGATCGATTCGATGTTGGTGCAGATGACGACGCCGAGCAGCACGCCGGCGAGCGTGCCGGTGACGCCGATCGCGGCTCCCGTCATCAGGAAGATGCGCAGGATGGCGCCGCGTGAGGCGCCCATGGTGCGCAGGATGGCGATGTCGTGCCCCTTGTCCTTCACCAACATGATCAGCCCGGAAATGATGTTGAGCGCCGCCACCAGCACGATCAGCGTCAGGATCATGAACATGACGTTGCGCTCGACCTGAAGCGCGGAAAAGAAGGTTTCGTTGCGCTGGCGCCAGTCGACCATGTCGATCGGCCGCTGCGCCGCCGCCTCCACCTTCGGCTTCAGCGCGTCGACATCGTCGGGATTGTCGACATAGATCTCGATCGTCTGCGCCCGGCCGTCCATGTTGAAATAGAGCTGCGCTTCGGAGAACGGCATATAGACGATGGAGGTGTCATATTCCGACATGCCGACTTCGAAGATCGCCGATATCTTGTAGCCCTTCATGCGCGGCGTCGTGCCGATCGGCGTCACGTCGCCATCCGGCGAGATGAGCGTGATGGTATCGCCCAGCGTCAGGCCGAGATTCTCGGCCATGCGCTTGCCGATGGCCACGCCCTCGCCGGTATCGAAATCGGCGAGCGAACCTTGCTTGATGTTGCTGGCCACGATGGCGATCTTGCCGAGATCTTCGCGCCGGATGCCGCGCACCAGCGCGCCGGTGCCGCCACCGACATTGCCTTGCGCCAGCACCTGGCCATCGATCAGTGGAATGGCGTATTTGACGCCCGGTACACCGTTGATGCGGGCGGCAACCTGGGCATAGTCCTCGAGTGGCGAATCCAGTGGCTGCACGATCAGATGGCCGTTGACGCCAAGGATGCGCGTCAAGAGCTCGGCGCGAAACCCGTTCATCACGGCCATGACAACGATCAGCGTCGCCACCCCCAGCATGATGCCGAGGAAGGAGATCGAGGCGATCACCGAGATCACCGTCTCCTTGCGTCGCGAACGCAAATAGCGCCACGCGACCGTGCGTTCGAAGATGGAAAACGGGCCGGCGCCCGCCGATCTCGCAGCCGCCGCCTCACTCATGCGGCGGCACCGAAGCGTTTCGCCGCGTCGGCGATCGGCAGCGTCACGCGCTCGCCGGTTTTGCGGTTCTTGATCTCGACGTCGCCGGCGGCCACGCCGCGCGGGCCGACGATCACCTGCCAGGGCAGGCCGATCAGGTCGGCGGTGGCGAACTTGCCGCCCGGCCGCTGGTCGGTGTCGTCGTAGAGCACGTCCTTGCCGGCGGCGGTGAAGGCGGCGTTGAGCTCGTCGCAGACGCGGTCGCAGTCGGCGTCGCCCGCCTTCATGTTGATCAGGCCGATATCGAACGGCGCCACGGCATCGGGCCAGATGATGCCGTTCTCGTCGTGGCTGGCCTCGATGATCGCCGCCACCAGCCGCGACGGGCCGATGCCGTAGGAGCCGCCCGAGGCGAAATGATCCTTGCCGTCGGGCCCGGTCACCTTGGCGCCCATGGGCTTGGAATATTTTTCGCCGAAGTGGAAGATGTGTCCGACCTCGATGCCGCGCGCCGACACCTGGTCGGCTGACGGAACCTTCTCCCAGGCCGCTTCGTCATGCATCTCGTCGGTGGCGGCGTAAGGCGTCGTCCAAATCTTGACGATATCGGCGATCTCCCCGTCATCGGCGAAATCGGTGTTGGCGCCGGGCACGGCGAGCGACAGGTAATCGCGATGGCAGAAGACCTGGCTTTCGCCGGTGTCGGCCAGGATGATGAATTCGTGGCTGAGATCGCCGCCGATCGGCCCGGTGTCGGCCCGCATCGGGATGGCCTGCAGCCCCATGCGCGTGAAGGTCCTGAGGTAGGAGACGAACATCCTGTTATAGGCGGCCCGCGCTCCCTCGAAGTCGAGATCGAAGGAATAGGCGTCCTTCATCAGGAATTCGCGCGAACGCATGACGCCGAAGCGCGGACGCACCTCGTCACGGAACTTCCACTGGATATGGTAGAGGTTGAGCGGCAGGTCCTTGTAGGACTTGACGTAGGCGCGAAAAATCTCGGTGACCATTTCCTCGTTGGTCGGACCGTAGAGCATGTCGCGGTCCTGCCGGTCCTTGATGCGCAGCATCTCCTTGCCGTAGTCGTTGTAACGACCGCTCTCGCGCCAAAGATCGGCCGACTGGATGGTCGGCATCAGGATCTCCAGCGCGCCGGCGCGGTTCTGCTCCTCGCGGATGATCTTGCAGACCTTGTCCAGCACCCGCTTGCCCAATGGCAGCCAGGAAAAACTGCCCTGCCCCTGCTGGCGAATCATGCCGGCGCGCAGCATCAGCCGATGCGAAACGATTTCGGCCTCGCGCGGATTTTCTTTGAGAATAGGCAGGAAATAGCGCGACAAACGCATGGACTGGTCCGTGAATGAGAATGGCCACGCCAGAATCGACGCGGCGCAGGCTTGCTTGCCCCGGCTTCATAGCGATTTCATGACGGAATGGAAACCCGGACATGCCGGCACATCGGCCGCTTCCGGCCCGGAATCCCTCGCTTCGGATATGCCGGCGCCGACAATGGAACCCACCGAACCTCTTAGGGTTGAGGCGCCAATTCTTTGCGCGCGTCAATCGTGAACATGGCGCGAAGGCTTGCTGTTCGTTTCAAAAGCAAAGCCTGCCGCACTATTGTGCAGTGCAGCACGAGAATGCCCGTTTCAAGGCAAAATTCTTCGTGACATTTTCATTTCGGTTGGGCTAATGTGCCCCGATAACCGAGAGGGCAGAAAAAAATCTGCCTTCCTACGCGGTCAAAGTCTTGGGAGGATGCGATCTAGGCGCGGTTACTCGCTGCCGCCGGAAACCGGAAACAGATCGGACGCGTTTAATTGCAAGGCCTCGTGCCTTGCATTTTTTTTGTGCAATCATCTGGTTAGCACCGTGATTTGCCGGGCTACATGACCTTGCGTCAGCAGCTCATGGCCGCCAGACCGGGCGGCGTCCCGATGCCCATCCGCGGCTTCGATCTCGTCGAAGCACCTTTGCCGGGCTACCTACTTGGCCGGGGTCTGGCCAAAATCCGGCACGATGTGCGGGATGTCATTGAGGCTGTATCCCAGCCCATGCGTCAGGCCATAGAAAATGCCCATCAGAACAGCCGTCGCGATGGTGGTGCGGATCACGGCGCGCAACATATGTGGCCCGCGCGGCGCGCTCGGAACCGTGCCCAGCGTCACCTCGTGATCGTCGTCCTGCGTCCTGACGCTGAACGGCAGGACGGCAAACAGCACCACCCACCAGGTCGCGAAAAACAGCGCCGTGAACGAGACCCAGCTCATGATTGCTCCAGTTCGATCAGCGTGCCGAAGAAATCCTTCGGATGCAGGAACAGTACCGGCTTGCCATGCGCCCCTGGCTTTGGATTGCCGTCGCCCAGCACGCGGGCACCGGCGGCCTTGAGTTGGTCGCGCGCTGCCAGGATGTCGTCGACCTCGTAGCAGAGATGATGCATGCCGCCGGACGGGTTCTTCGCCAGGAACGCCGCGATCGGCGAGTTCTCGCCCAGCGGCTCCAGCAATTCGATCTTGGTGTTGCCGACATTGACGAACACCACGGTGACGCCATGCTCCGGCAACGCCTGCGGCTCGGTCACTTCGGCGCCGAGCGTGTCGCGGTAAGCGGCAATGGCTGCAGCCAGATCCGGCACCGCAAGCGCGACATGGTTCAGCCGTCCGAGCATTGGTTCACTCCGGGGGGTAGTGAGTAGTGAGTGGTACCAAACAGCGGACATGACTATTCATTATTCACTACTCACTACCTGGTCACAAACACCGTCACCAGCGGCTTCTTGCCCCAGGCTTCGTTGGCCGCGCCACGCACCGCGCGCCGTACAGCCTCCTGCACCAGGTCGAGGTCCTTGCGGCGCTGGCGCGGGATCGAATCGACCGCGCCGACGGCCGCGTCGATCATCAAATCCTCGAGCGTCTCGCCGCTGGCATCCGCCTCGGCGACGCCGATGGCGACCAGGTCGGGATCGCCGGCCAGCTCATACTTGTCGTCGAGCACGACATTGACCGCGACATGACCGGCAAAGGACAGTTTGCGCCGGTCGCGAATGCCCATCGCCTGATCGGTGCCGATCAGGTTGCCGTCCTTGTAGACGCGGCCGAACGGCACCTGGTCGATGATGGTGGCGGGACCAGGCGCGAGCCGCAGCATGTCGCCGTCGCGCACCTGCGCCACCTGGCCGATGCCGGAGGTCGACATCAGCGAGCCCTGCGCCACCAGATGCGCCGCCTCGCCATGCACGGGAACGCCGATTTGCGGGCGCACCCATTCGTACATTTTGCGCAATTCGCTGCGCCGGGGGTGGCCGGAGACGTGCACCAGCGCATCGCCGTCCTCGATGATCTTGATGCCGAGATCGATGAGGCGGTTCTTGATTTCGAGGATCGCCTTCTCGTTGCCGGGAATGGTGCGCGAGGAAAACACCACCGTGTCGCCCGCCGTCAGCGACACCGATTTCATCTCGTCGCGCGACAGCTTGGCAAGGGCCGCCAGCGGCTCCCCCTGGCTGCCGGTGCAGATAATGACCAGGTTTTCGCGCGGGATGAAGCCGAAATCCTCCTCGGCGATGAACTCCGGCAGCCCGTCCATGTAGCCAAGCTCGTCGGCCACATCGATGACCCGCTTCAGCGACCGACCGAGCACGAGACACTGGCGGCCGGCATCGCGCGCCGCCCGGGCGATCGAAACGATGCGCCCGACATTGGAGGAGAATGTGGTGACGGCGACGCGGCCCTTGGCGGCCTGGATGACGCCTTTCAGGCCCTCGCCCACCGCCACTTCCGAAGGCGATTCGCCTTCGCGCAGCGCATTGGTCGAATCGCAGATCAGCGCCAGCACGCCCTTGTCGCCATAGGCGCGAAACCGCGCTTCGTCGGTCTTGGGTCCGATCGTCGGTTCCGGATCGATCTTCCAGTCGCCGGTGTGGATGACGGTGCCCGCCGGCGACGTGATTGCCAGCGACATCGGTTCTGGAATCGAGTGTGCCACCGGAATGGCTTCGATCTCGAAGGGACCGACGGTGAACTTTTCGCCGGCCCGGTAGATCGTCACCGGGATTTTCGGCGCGCCCTGCTCGCCTTGCCGCTTGGCGTCCAGCAGGCCAGCGCTGAACGGCGTCATCCAGACTGGCGCCTTCAGCTTCGGCCAGATGTCGAGCAGCGCGCCGTAATGGTCCTCATGCGCGTGGGTGATGATGATGCCGCGCAAATTGGCGAGGTTCTCCTCGATGAAGCGCGTGTCGGGCAGGATCAGGTCGACGCCCGGATGCGCCGCGTCGGGAAAGGTGACGCCGACATCGATGACGATCCACTCGCGCGCGCTCGGTGGGCCGTAGCCGTAGAGGGCGAAGTTCATGCCGATCTCGCCGACGCCGCCGAGCGGCACGAAGACGAGTTCGGCGTTGTCCGCTTTCGCCATTATTTTTCCCTTCCTGGCCCTCGGGCCAAGCCGTTAAAGCAATTCCAGCAAACGTATCTAACGGCTTTCAGGCCGGAATTGCTCAAAAACAAAACTATATCCGCGCGGACGCGACCGCGCCGAAATGCACATCGCCGGCGGCGACCGTCAGGACAGAACCCTCATCGTCGCGGATCACGAAACAGCAGTCCTCGTCAATGGTCTCGAACACGCCACGCACCACATTACCGTCAATTCTGACAGCAACCTCGCCGCCAAGGCCCGCGGCACGGGCCAGCCAGCGCTTCCTGATGGCGGCAAGGCCACGCCCTTCATCCCAAAGACGGGCATTCTCGCTCCAGGCGTCGGATAGCGCCAGGAACAGCGTTTCGGCATCGCAAGCCGCGCCCAGCGCGTGGAGCGATGTCGCGGGATAGGGCAGATCTTGCGGGTGCGCCACGACATTGACGCCGATGCCGACCGCCACCGCGAAGCGGCCACCGTCGAGCATGGCCGACTCCAGCAGGATACCAGCGAGTTTCGCCCCTGACGCCAGCACATCGTTCGGCCATTTCAGCTCGAAGCGGTTCTGTCCCTGGCTCGCGCCGTCCAGTCCTATCGCGATGCGGCCCTTCGGCACCACCGCGTCGAGCGCGTCGGCCAGCGCCAGTCCAGCGACGAAACCGAGCGTCGCGGCGAGGCGCAGCTCGCCGCCGGTGAGCACGAGCAGCGTCGCCGCCAGATTGCCTTGCGGCGTTGCCCAGGCTCGGCCGCGCCGGCCTCGCCCGCTTTCCTGCTTCTTGGAAACGACCCAGAGCTTGCCGGGATCGCCGGCGCGGGCATGGTCCAGCGCCAGCGCGTTGGTGGAGCCGACACTGTCATGCGCCTCGAGCCGGAACCCTTCCGACGCCGAGGTTGGAGCCAGCCGAAATTCCATCCCGTCAGAAAAATGTCTTGGCGGCGGCTTCGGCATAGGTGCCGATCGGCCCGCCGATCAGCACGTAGAACAGCACGAAGGCGCCGCTGACGCCGAGCACGAGGCGCAATTCGCTGGCCATCGGCACGAAACCGCCGACCGGCTCGTCGAACCACATGATCTTGATGATGCGCAGATAATAGTAGGCGCCCACCACCGAGGCCAGCACGCCGATGATCGCCAGCGCGTAGAGATGGGCGTTGATGGCGGCGAGGAAGACGTACCACTTCCCCCAGAAGCCGGCGAGCGGCGGAATGCCGGCCAGCGAGAACATCAGGATGGTCAGGATCGTCGCCATGACCGGGTTGGTCGACGAAAGGCCGGCGAGATCGCTGATCTGCTCGACATTGCCTTCCTTGCGCCGCATGGCGAGGATGAAGGCGAAGGTGCCGAGCGTCATCACCAGGTAGATCAGCATGTAGATGGCAACACCGCGCACGCCGGCCTGGCTGTTGGCGGCAAGGCCGACCAGGGCATAGCCCATATGGCCGATCGAGGAATAGGCCATCAGCCGCTTGATGTTGGTCTGGCCGATCGCGGCGAAGGCGCCGAGCGCCATCGAGGCGATCGAGATGAAGACGATGATCTGCTGCCAGTCGGAAGCGATCGGCTTGAACGCACCCATGGTGACGCGCACGATCAGCGCCATCGCCGCCATCTTCGGTGCCGCGGCCAGGAAAGCCGTCACCGGGGTTGGCGCGCCCTCATAGACGTCTGGCGTCCACATGTGGAACGGCACCGCCGAGATCTTGAAGGCAAGCCCGGCCAGCACGAAGACGAGGCCGAAGACGAGGCCAAGCTGGCGTTCGCCGCTGCCGAGCGCCGTGGCGATCTCCTGGAAGCCGGTGTTGCCGGTGTAACCATAGACCAGGCTGATGCCGTAGAGCAGCATGCCCGACGACAGCGCGCCGAGGACGAAATATTTCAGACCGGCTTCGGTCGAACGCAGATTGTCGCGGTTGATCGCGGCCAGCACATAGATCGCCAGCGACTGCAGTTCGAGGCCGAGATAGAGCCCGATCATGCCGTTGGCCGAGATCATCAGCATCATGCCCAGCGTGCAGAGCAGGATCAGCACCGGATATTCGAACTTGTCGAAACGCTCCGCCTTGGCAAAGCGCATCGACATCACCAGCGTCACCGCCGAGCCGACCAGCGCCAGCACCTTCATGAAGCGGGCGAAGGAATCCTGGACGAAGGCGTTGCCATAGGCGCTGCCCTGCCCCGTCGAAAAGATCAGCCAGGCGCCCGCTATCACCAGCACGGCGACGGCAAGGCCGGTCACCGTATTGGCGGTGTTGGAACGCGAATAGGCCCCGACCATCAGCAGCGCGAGCGCGCCGATGGCAAGGATCAGCTCGGGCGTCGAGAGCGACAGGCTGGAGAGAAGGTCCGGCGTCATGATTCGCAAAACCCCTGGGTCAGTTCGCCGCCGCGGTCTGCGCGGCGCCGATGGATGCGGTGACATTGGTGACGAGCGACTTGACCGACTGGGCCGTCGCGTCGAAGACGGGGGCGGGATAGACGCCGAAGAAGATGACCAGGATGACCAGCGGATAGATGATCGCCTTCTCGCGGGTCGAGAGGTCGAGCAGCCCCTTCAGGCTGTCCTTGGTCAGCGCGCCGAAGATCACCCGGCGGTAGAGCCAGAGCGCGTAGGCGGCCGACAGGATGACGCCGGTGGCGGCGAAGAACGCCACCCAGGTGTTGACCCGGAAGACGCCCAGCATGGTCAGGAATTCGCCGACGAAGCCCGACGTGCCCGGCAGGCCGACATTGGCCATGGTGAAGATCAGGAACACGGTGGCGTATTTCGGCATGTTGTTGACGAGGCCGCCATAGGCCGCGATCTCACGCGTGTGCATGCGGTCATAGATGACGCCGACGCACAGGAACAGCGCGCCCGAGACCAGGCCGTGGCTGAGCATCTGGAAGATCGCGCCCTGCACGCCTTCCTGGTTCATGGCGAAGATGCCCATGGTGACGAAGCCCATATGGGCGACCGACGAATAGGCGATCAGCTTCTTCATGTCCTCCTGCATCAGCGCCACCAGCGAAGTGTAGATGATGGCGACGACCGAGAGCGTGAACACCAGCGGCGCGAACATTTCGGAGGCCAGCGGGAACATCGGCAGGGAGAAGCGCAGGAAGCCGTACCCGCCCATCTTCAAAAGGATGCCGGCCAGGATGACGGAACCGGCCGTCGGCGCCTCGACGTGCGCGTCGGGCAGCCAGGTGTGCACCGGCCACATCGGCATCTTCACCGCGAAGGAAGCGAAGAAGGCAAGCCATAGCCAGGTCTGCATGTTGGCCGGGAAATTGTGCGTCAGAAGCGTCGGGATGTCGGTCGTGCCTGCCTGGAAGAACATCGCCATGATGGCGAGCAGCATCAGCACCGAACCGGCGAGCGTATAGAGGAAGAACTTGAACGAGGCGTAGACTCGCCGCTTGCCGCCCCAGACGCCGATGATGATGAACATCGGGATCAGGCCGGCTTCGAAGAAGACGTAGAACAGCACGATGTCGAGCGCGCAGAACACGCCGATCATCAGCGTTTCCAAGAGCAGGAAGGCGATCATATAGGCCTTGACGCGCTTCTCGATCGCTTCCCACGAGGCCAGGATGCAGAGCGGCATCAGGAAGGTCGTCAGGATGACGAACAGCATGGAAATGCCGTCGACGCCCATATGGTAGGAAATGCCGGAGTCGAGCCAGGCGGTCTTCTCGACGAACTGGAAGCCTGCCTGCGAATTGTCGAAGCCGGTCCAGATGAACAGCGATACCACGAAGGTGAAAGCCGTGGTTATGAACGCGATCGCGCGGATGTTGCGGCGCGCGTTTTCGCTGTCATCCCTGATGAACAGGATCAACAGCGCACCAACCAGCGGCAGGAAGGTGACCAGCGAGAGGATTGGCCAGGCGGTCATCAGAGCATCATCCAGGTGACGAGTGCGGCAACGCCGATCAGCATGGCGAAGGCGTAGTGGTAGAGATAGCCGGTCTGCAGCTTGACGACGCGGTTGGTGACATCGACGACGCGTGCCGAAATGCCGTCAGGTCCGAGCCCGTCGATGATGGTCCCGTCGCCGGTCTTCCACAGGAAGTGGCCGAGTGCCTTTGCCGGGCGCACGAACAAGAAGTCGTAGAGCTCGTCGAAATACCACTTGTTGAGCAGGAAGGCGTAGAGCCCGCGATGCTGCGCGGCGAGATTGGCCGGCATTTCCGGCGAGCGGATATAGAACTTCCATGCCAGCGCCAGGCCGATCAGCATGGCGATGAAGGGCGACAACTCCACCCACAGCGGCAGTTCATGGATTTCATGCAGGATATGGTTGTCCGGAAGCGTGAACAGCGACGCCTTCCAGAACTCGGCATAGCCTTCGCCGATGAAGGAATTG
The DNA here is from genome assembly GCF_020165665.1 of Mesorhizobium sp. BH1-1-4. Taxonomy (NCBI): domain Bacteria; kingdom Pseudomonadati; phylum Pseudomonadota; class Alphaproteobacteria; order Hyphomicrobiales; family Phyllobacteriaceae; genus Mesorhizobium; species Mesorhizobium sp. BH1-1-4. Next base: position 45,291 of record NZ_JAIUIN010000026.1, on the reverse strand, counting down.
TGGAAGATGATGCCGGCAAACAGCGCACCGGCCGCCAGAATGAACAGCGGCACCAGCATCACCGGCGGAGATTCATGGACGTGATGCATCACCTCGTGGCTCGCACGCGGCTTGCCATGGAAGGTCATGAAGATCAGCCGCCAGGAATAGAAGGAGGTGAAGCCGGCGGCGATGACCAACAGCACGAAGGCCAGGCCCGCGACGGAATTGTGCCCGGCAAAGGCCGTCTCGATGATGGCGTCCTTGGAGAAGAATCCGGCGGTACCGATGACGGTCACCGGAATGCCGACGCCGGTCAGCGCCAGCGTGCCGATCACCATCATCCAGTAGGTGGTCGGGATCAGCTTCCTCAGACCGCCCATCTTGCGCATGTCCTGCTCGTCGGAGACGGCATGGATGACCGAGCCCGAGCCGAGGAACAGCAGCGCCTTGAAGAAGGCATGCGTGAACAGGTGGAAGATCGCCGCGCCATAGGCGCCGACGCCGAGCGCCACGAACATGTAGCCGAGCTGCGAACAGGTCGAATAGGCGATGACGCGCTTGATGTCGTTCTGGACGAGACCGACGGTCGCGGCGAAGAAAGCGGTGAAGGCGCCGATGAAGGTCACCACCGTCAGCGCCGAATGCGACAGCTCGAACAGCGGCGACAGCCGCGCCAGCATGAACACGCCGGCCGTCACCATGGTGGCGGCATGGATGAGCGCCGACACCGGTGTCGGGCCTTCCATGGCGTCGGGCAGCCAGGTGTGTAGCGGCACCTGCGCCGACTTGCCCATGGCGCCCATGAACAGCAGCAGGCACACGACGGTCATCGCCGCCTGTTTGTCCAGCGCATGGCCGAGGAAGGTGAGCACGGCGGCACCCTGCGGCGCGCCTTCAGCCGGAATGAACGTCGCCGCATTGGCGAAGATGGTGCCGAGATTGACCGAGCCGAACAGCACGAAGACGCCGAAAATGCCAAGCGCGAAGCCGAAATCGCCGACGCGGTTGACGACGAAGGCCTTGATGGCCGCGGCATTGGCCGAGGGCTTCTTGTACCAGAAACCGATCAGCAGGTAGGACGCGAGGCCCACCCCTTCCCAGCCGAAGAACATCTGCACCAGGTTGTCGGCCGTCACCAGCATCAGCATGGCGAAGGTGAACAGCGACAGATAGGCGAAGAAGCGCGGCCGGTTCGGATCGTGGTGCATGTAGCCGATCGAATAGATATGCACCAGCGCCGACACGGTGTTGACCACCACCAGCATCACCACCGTCAGCGTGTCGATCCTGAGCGCCCAGGAGACGTCCAGCCCGCCGGACTGAATCCAGTGCAGCACCGGCACGGTGAACACTTCGCCATGGCCGAAGCCGACGCTGAAGAAGGCGACCCAAGACAGCACCGCCGAGATCACCAGGAAGCCCGAGGTGATGTATTCGGATGCCTTGGCGCCGAGCGCGTTGCCGAACAGGCCTACGATCAGGAAGCCGAGCAGCGGAAGGAAGACGATCGCTTGATACATAGTCGCCCCGTCAACCCTTCATCATGTTCACGTCTTCGACCGCGATCGAGCCGCGGTTGCGGAAGAAGACGACGAGAATGGCAAGTCCGATCGCGGCTTCAGCCGCAGCGACCGTCAGCACGAACAGCGCGAACACCTGGCCGACCAGATCGCCGAGCGCCGCCGAGAAGGCGACGAAATTGATGTTGACCGCCAGCAGGATCAGCTCGACCGACATCAGGATGACGATGACGTTCTTGCGGTTCAGGAAGATGCCGAACACGCCGAGCGTGAACAGGATCGCCGATACGGTCAGATAATGTGCGATGCCGACGACCATCTCAGACTCCTTCGCCCGACTTGACCTTGCGGATTTCCATGCCGGTCGCCGGCGTGCGGCCGACCTGGGCTGCGATCGACTGCCGCTTGACCCCTTCCTTGTGGCGCAGCGTCAAGACGATGGCGCCGATCATGGCGACCAGCAGGATGAGGCCCGAAATCTGGAAGTAGTAGAGGTAGTCGGTATAGAGGATGTCGCCGAGCGCGGCCGTGTTAGAACGCGCGGCGAGGTCCGGAATTGGCTTTGCGACCGTCGAGGCGAGTTTTGGCGCGAAGGTGTAGCCGCCGAGCACGATGATCAGCTCCGCCGCCAGGATCAGCCCGACCAGCGCGCCGATCGGCGCGTATTGCAGGGCGCCGCTCTTCAGCTCGGCGAAATCGACGTCGAGCATCATGACGACGAACAGGAACAGCACCATCACCGCGCCGACATAGACGACGAGCAGGATCATCGCCAGGAACTCGGCGCCGGTCAGCATGAACAGGCCGGCGGCGTTGAAGAAGGTCAGGATCAGGAACAGCACCGAATGCACGGGGTTGCGCGACGAAATGACCATGAACGCCGATGCCACCGCGACAAAGGCGAAGAGGTAGAAAAAGGCCGCCTCTAGTCCACTCAGCATTGGGGATCCCCCGGGTTCCTGTCCAAACAGGACGCTCGTCCTGTTTGTTGTCTTTGGCTTCGTCCCGCCTCCGGTAGCGAAGCCGCGTTGTCCTTAGACGTGCGACGTCGCGCCGTCCACTTTCTTGTTCCTTCTCCCCGTTCACGGGGAGAAGGTGGCCCGAAGGGCCGGATGAGGGGCAGCGCGGAGATTTGCAGCCTTGGCGCCGCCCTCATCTGCCTGCCGGCATCTTCTCCCCGTGAATGGGGAGAAGCACGCTAATCACCGATAAGGCGAGTCCAGCGAGATGTTGCGCGCCAGTTCGCGCTCCCACCGGTCGCCATTCGCCAACAGCTTGTCCTTGTCGTAGTAGAGTTCCTCGCGCGTCTCCGTCGCGAACTCGAAATTCGGCCCCTCGACAATGGCGTCGACCGGGCAGGCTTCCTGGCAGAAGCCGCAATAGATGCACTTCACCATGTCGATGTCGTAGCGCACCGTGCGGCGCGTGCCGTCATTGCGGCGCGGCCCGGCCTCGATGGTGATGGCCTGCGCCGGGCAGATCGCCTCGCACAATTTGCAGGCAATGCAGCGTTCCTCGCCATTGGGATAGCGGCGCAGCGCATGCTCGCCCCGGAAGCGCGGGCTGGTCGGCCCCTTCTCATGCGGATAGTTGATCGTCTCCTTCGGCGCGAAGAACTGGCGCATCGACAGGAAGAAGGCGCTGACGAAATCCTGCAGCAGCAGCGATTTTGCGGCCTGGGACAGAGCGGACATCACGCAAACCCCGTGATCTTGAGGAAGGCCGCGGTGGCGACGACCATGAACAGCGAGATCGGCAGGAACACTTTCCAGCCCAGCCGCATCAGCTGGTCGTAGCGGTAGCGCGGCACGAAGGCCTTCACCATCGAGATGCCGAAGAACACGAAGCAGACCTTCAGCACGAACCAGATGACGCCCGGCACCCAAGTGAAGGGCGCGAAGTCGAAGGGCGGCAGCCAGCCGCCGAGGAACAGGATGGTGGCCAGCGCGCACATCAGGACGATGGCGACATACTCGCCCAGGAAGAACAGCAGGAACGGCGTCGAGGAATATTCGACCATGTGGCCGGCGACCAGCTCCGATTCGGCTTCCACCAGATCGAAGGGCGGCCGGTTCGTCTCGGCCAGCGCCGAGATGAAGAAGATGATGAACATCGGGAACAGCGCCAGCCAGTTCCAGTCGAGGAAGGTGTTGGGCAGGCCAAGCCGTGTGCCAATTCCGTCATGCTGCGACAGCACGATATCGCTGAGGTTGAGCGAGCCGGCGGTCAGCAGAACGGTGACGATGACGAAGCCGATCGAGACCTCGTAGGACACCATCTGCGCTGCCGAACGCAGCGCGCCGAGGAACGGATATTTCGAATTGGACGCCCAGCCGCCCATGATCACGCCATAGACCTCGAGCGAGGAGATCGCGAAGACATAGAGGATGCCGACATTGACGTTGGCGATCGCCCAGCCCTCATTGACCGGAATGACCGCCCAGGCCGAGATCGCCAGCACCGCCGAAACCAGCGGCGCCAGGAGGAACACGCCCTTGTTGGCGCCGGACGGGATGACCGGTTCCTTGAAGACGAATTTCAGCAGGTCGGCAAAGGCCTGCAGCGTACCCCAGGGGCCGACGACATTCGGGCCGCGGCGCAGCTGCACCGCCGCCCAGATCTTGCGGTCGGCGTAGAGAATGTAGGCGACGAAGACCAAAAGGATAACGATCAGCACGACCGATTTCAGGAGGATCAACAGCGCCGGCAGCACGTAGAAGGCAAAGAAGGTGTCCATGCTTATTCCGCCGCCTGCTTGAAGCCGCTCTTGGCCAATGCCGAGCATTCAGCCATCACGGCCGACGCGCGCGCGATCGGATTGGTCAGGTAGAAATCCGTGACCGGCGAGGTGAACGTGCCCTTGTTCAGCCGCCCGCCGAGCTTCGCCACATTGGCGATGTCCTCGGCATTGCCGGCCGCGACCTGGTCGATGCGGGCCAGATGCGGGTATTCGCCATAAAGCTTGGCACGCAGCTGCGGCAGCGAGTCGAACGGCAGCTTCTTGCCCAGCACATCCGATAGGGCTCTCAAGATCGCCCAATCCTCGCGCGCATCGCCCGGCGCGAAGCCGGCGCGGTTGGTCTGCTGCACACGCCCCTCGGTGTTGACGTAGGTGCCGGACTTCTCCGTATAGGCGGCCGCCGGCAGGATGACATTGGCGCGGTGCGCGCCGGCGTCGCCATGCGTGCCGACATAGACGACGAAGGCGCCGCCGGTCTTCGACATATCGATCTCGTCGGCGCCGAGCAGGAACAGCACATCCGTCTCGCCAAGCATGCCGGCTACGGCCTTGCCGCCCTCGCCCGGCACGAAGCCGAGGTCGAGGCCGCCGACGCGCGCCGCCGCATTGTGCAGCACGGCAAAGCCGTTCCAGTCGGCGCGGGCAGCATTCACGGCAGCGGCGAGCCTGGCCGCCTGGCCGAGCACCGCCGCGCCATCGGCGCGCGCCAGCGCACCCTGGCCGACGATGATCAGGGGATGCGTCGCCTTCTTCAGCGTCTGGAAGAACTTGCCGTTGCCGTCCGCCAGATCCTTCAGCGAATCCGGTCCGGCGCCCAGCTGTTCATAGTCATAGCGTGTGTCGCCGATATCGCCGACGACGCCGACCGGGAGATTGCCGAGACGCCAGCGCTTGCGGATGCGGGCATTGAGCACCGAGGCCTCGTAGCGCGGATTGGCACCGATGATCAGCACCGCGTCGGCCTGTTCGATGCCTTCGATGGTCGGGTTGAAGATATAGCTGGCGCGTCCGAGCGCCGGATCGAGTGCGGCGCCATCCTGGCGGCAATCGGTGTTCTTCGAGCCCAGCGAAGCCATAAGGAGCTTCAGAGCGTAGATTTCCTCGACCGCCGCCAGATCGCCTGATATCGCGCCAATCTTGTCGGGAGCTGCCGCCGAAACCGCGCCCTTGATCGCCGCGAAGGCCTCGGCCCAGCTTGCCGGAACCAGCTTGCCGTCCTTGCGTACATAGGGGCGGTCGAGGCGCTGCGTGCGCAGGCCGTCCCAGATGAAGCGGGTCTTGTCGGAAATCCACTCCTCGTTCACCTGCTCGTTGACGCGCGGCAGGATGCGCATCACTTCGCGGCCACGGCTGTCGACGCGGATCGCCGAGCCGACGGCGTCCATGACGTCGATGGATTCGGTCTTGGTCAGTTCCCACGGCCGCGCCTGGAAGGCGAAAGGCTTGGAGGTCAGCGCGCCGACCGGGCAGAGATCGATGACATTGCCCTGCAGCTCCGAGGTCATCGCCTGTTCGAGATAGGTGGTGATCTCCGCATCCTCGCCACGGCCGATCAGGCCAAGTTCGGAAATGCCGGCAACCTCGGTGGTGAAGCGGACGCAGCGCGTGCAGTGGATGCAGCGGTTCATCACCGTCTTGACCAGCGGGCCGATATACTTGTCTTCGACCGCGCGCTTGTTCTCGTGATAGCGCGAGGAATCGACGCCGAAGGCCATCGCCTGGTCCTGCAGGTCGCACTCGCCGCCCTGGTCGCATATCGGGCAATCCAGCGGATGGTTGATCAGCAGGAATTCCATCACGCCTTCCCGGGCCTTCTTGACCATCGGCGTGTTGGTGAAGATTTCCGGCGGCTCGCCATTGGGGCCGGGGCGCAGGTCGCGCACGCCCATGGCGCAGGAGGCCTGAGGCTTGGGCGGCCCGCCCTTCACCTCGATCAGGCACATGCGGCAATTGCCGGCGATCGACAGCCGCTCATGGAAGCAGAAGCGCGGCACTTCCGCGCCAGCGTCCTCCGCCGCCTGCAGCAGCGTGTAGTGGTCGGGTACAGTGATTTCTTTCCCGTCGACCTTGAGCTTTGCCATTCGTCTCAAACCCCTGCGGATTTCCCGCAATCTCATTTTCCGGGCGCGGCAGACGCAGCGCCCGACATTTCATTCACTTCTTCGCGGCCAGCGCCGTGGCCTGGCCTGTCCAGTCGTCGCGGCCGATGCGGCCGTTGAACGACAGATAATCGTCGACCCAGGCGATCTCCTGCGGCGACCATGCGGCGATCTGGGCGTAAGTCCAGACACCCAGGCCGTTCAGCACCTTCTCCAGCTTCGGGCCGATGCCCGATATCGCCTTCAGGTCCGAAGGCTTCGCCGGCCTGTCCATGGCCTTGGGCTGGCGGAAATCCTCGGGCATCAGCACGTCGGGCACATCGCCCGTCGCCGGACGCGCGGCGGCCGCTGGCGCCGTGGTGGCGGCTTCCCTGGCGGCAATGTCGGTGACTTCCTGGGCAAAGGACTGCGCCTCGGCGATCAGGGTCTTGGCCGTCGCCCGCGCCCGGGTGGACGAAGAGTTCGCATCCTCGAATTGCTCGATCCTGGCCTCGAAATCCTCGATCAGCGGCTGCATGAGGCGCTGCGACGCCTCGGCGGCTCCCGAAAGCGCGCCCATCCAGACGCCGAACGCATGATTGGCGAGCCCGATGCCAAGCGCCGACATCGCCGCCGCACCCGCGACAGGATGCACGAAAAGGTTGACGGCGCTGGCCATCTCCTTCGGCATCATCCTGGTCAGGTCCTGGTTCATCTTCTCGATCTGGTCCAAATTAGGCATCAATGGGTAGGGTGTCGAATACGGCGCCATAGGGTTCTCCTGGTCGTTTCTTCGTTCGCCCCGCCCCGTTTTCTTCCCGCCTTCAAAGTTTCTTCTTATTCAGCCGCCACCATCACCGGTTCGGCCCGGTGCGCGTTGCGCGAAAACTCGTCGATGCGCCGCTCCACCTCGCCGCGGAAATGCCGCATCAGGCCCTGGATCGGCCAGGCGGCCGCGTCGCCCAGCGCGCAGATCGTATGGCCCTCGACCTGCTTGGTGACGTCGAGCAGCATGTCGATCTCGCGCTTCTGCGCCTCGCCGCGCACCAACCGCTCCATCACCCGCCACATCCAGCCTGTGCCCTCGCGGCACGGCGTGCACTGGCCGCAGCTCTCGTGCTTGTAGAAGTAGGACAACCGCGCGATCGCCTTTACGACGTCGGTCGACTTGTCCATGACGATGACCGCCGCCGTGCCGAGGCCGGACTTGAGGTCGCGCAGCGCGTCGAAGTCCATCGGCGTGTCGATGATCTGCTCGGCCGGCACCAGCGGCACCGAGGCGCCGCCCGGAATGACCGCCAGAAGATTGTCCCAGCCGCCGCGAATGCCGCCGCAATGCGTCTCGATCAGTTCACGGAACGGGATCGACATCGCCTCTTCTACGGTGCACGGATTGTTGACGTGGCCGGAGATGCAGAACAGCTTGGTGCCGACATTGTTGGGCCGGCCGAAGGACGAGAACCAGGCAGCCCCCCGTCGCAGAATGGTCGGCGCCACGGCGATCGATTCGACATTGTTGACCGTGGTCGGGCAGCCATAGAGGCCGACATTGGCCGGGAATGGCGGCTTAAGCCGGGGCTGGCCCTTCTTGCCTTCGAGGCTTTCCAGCAGCGCCGTTTCCTCGCCGCAGATATAGGCGCCGGCGCCGTGATGCATGTAGATTTCGAAATCGTAGCCCGATGTGTTGTTCTTGCCGATCAGCTTGGCCTCGTAAGCCTCCTCGATCGCCCGCTGCAACGCCTCGCGCTCGCGGATGAACTCGCCGCGCACATAGATGTAGGCGGCAATCGCGCCCATGGCGAAGCCGGCCAGAAACGCGCCTTCGACCAGCGTGTGCGGATCGTTGCGCAGGATATCGCGGTCCTTGCAGGTGCCGGGCTCGGATTCGTCGGCGTTGATGACGAGATAGCTCGGCCGGCCGTCGCTCTGCTTGGGCATGAACGACCATTTGAGGCCGGTCGGGAAGCCGGCGCCGCCGCGTCCGCGCAAGCCGGACGCCTTCATCTCGTTGACGATCCAGTCACGGCCCTTGGCAATGAGCCCCGGCGTGTTGTCCCAGGCGCCGCGCGCCATGGCGCCGGCCAGCGACTTGTCGAAGAGGCCGTAGATGTTGGTGAAGATGCGGTCTTTGTCCTGAAGCATTTTTCGTCCCTCAGACCGGCTTCTTGGTCGGCTTGGCGGCAGGCTGCTTGGTCTCCGGCGCCTTGAAGGCGCTGCCCGGTTCGGCCCGGTTCTTCGGTCCACTGCGTTGCTTTGGAGTCGCCTCGACCTCAGGAGCGGCCTTGTTGGCGTTGGCGGCCGAGTGGAGTGGTGCCGCAACGCTGGCAGCGCTCTCGGTGACCGGCGCGACCTTGGCCGGCGACGGCGTCTTCAACGTCGGGTTGGTCTCCGGCGCTGCGGTCTTTGGCCTGCTGGATTTTGACGGAGCGACCGGACCGGGCGCGGCTGGCGCGGCGGGGGCCGCCGGTGCCGGCACTGGCGCGGCGATGATCGCGTCTGGCGCCGCCTTGGCGGCCCTGGCCGCTTCCCGGGCTTCCCGATCGCGGGTCGATTTGAGGATCGCCTTTTCACTCTTCAGCGTGGTGAGGCCGGAGGCCGGCTCCGAGCCGGTGCGGCCGTTCTGCGGCCCCGGCGCCACCGAAGCGCCCTTGCCGGCATCGTAGAGATCGATGATTTCGGCCAGCCGTTCCGGCGTCAGATCCTCGAACGTATCCTTGAACACCATGACCATCGGCGCGTTGACGCAGGCGCCGAGGCACTCGACCTCCTCCCACGACAAGGTGCCCTTGTCGTTGGTGTGGAACTGGTCGTGGTGGATTTTCGAGCGGCACACATCCATCAGCGCTTCCGAGCCGCGCAGCATGCAGGGCGTGGTGCCGCAGACCTGGATATGCGCGCGGGTGCCGACGGGATTGAGCTGGTACTGCGTGTAGAAGGTCGCGACCTCGAGACCGCGAATACGCGGCATGCCGAGCATGTCCGAAATCGTCTCGATCGCCGCCTTGGTGACCCAGCCTTCCTGCTCCTGCGCTATCATCAGCAGCGGAATGATCGCCGACTGCTCGCGCCCCTTCGGATATTTCTTGATCCACTGCTTGGCCGCCGCCGCATTCGCCTTGTTGAAGGCGAAGGACGCTGGCTGGACGCTGGCTTCTGCGAGACGGCGGACTGACATTTAGCGATCGACCTCACCAAACACGATGTCGAGGGAGCCAAGAACGGCGGTGACGTCGGCCAGCATGTGGCCGCGGCACAGGAAATCCATGGCTTGCAGATGCGCGAAACCCGGCGCGCGCAGCTTGCAGCGGTACGGCTTGTTGGTGCCGTCGGAGACGAGATAGACGCCGAACTCGCCCTTCGGCGCCTCGACCGCCGCATAGACCTCGCCGGCCGGCACGCGATAGCCCTCGGTGTAGAGCTTGAAATGGTGGATCAGCGCTTCCATCGAGCGCTTCATCGCCTGGCGTTTGGGCGGCACCACCTTGCCGTCGAGGTTCGACACCGGGCCGGTGCTTTCCTTGCCGAGCAGGAGATCGACGCACTGGCGCATGATCCTGGCCGACTGGCGCATTTCTTCCATGCGAACGAGGTAACGGTCGTAGCAGTCGCCGTTCTTGCCGATCGGGATGTCGAAATCCATCTCCGAATAGCATTCATAGGGCTGCGACTTGCGCAGGTCCCATGGCGAACCCGAGCCGCGCACCATGACGCCCGAAAAGCCCCAGGCCCAAGCATCTTCCAGCGAAACGATGCCGATATCGACATTGCGCTGCTTGAAGATGCGGTTGCCGGTGAGCAGCTTGTCGAGATCGTCGATCGACTTCAGGAATGGATCGATCCACTTGCCGATATCCTCGACCAGCTGGCGCGGCAGATCCTGGTGGACGCCGCCGGGGCGGAAATAGGCGGCGTGCATGCGCGAGCCGGAGGCGCGCTCATAGAACACCATCAGCTTTTCGCGCTCGACGAAGCCCCACAGCGGCGGCGTCAGCGCGCCGACGTCCATTGCCTGCGTCGTCACATTGAGAATGTGCGACATGATGCGGCCGATCTCGCAATAGAGCACGCGGATCAGCTGGCCGCGCCTCGGCACCTCGATGCCGAGCAGGCGCTCGGCCGCCAAGGCAAAGGCGTGCTCCTGGTTCATCGGCGCGCAATAGTCGAGCCGGTCGAGGTAAGGCACCGCCTGCAGATAGGTTTTTGCCTCGATCAGCTTTTCCGTACCGCGATGCAAGAGCCCGATATGCGGATCGACCCGATCGACCACTTCGCCGTCCAACTCCAGAACCAGCCTCAGAACACCATGCGCGGCAGGGTGCTGAGGTCCGAAATTGATGTTAAAGTTGCGAACGGAGGTTTCAGCCATTACTGCTTTGCCTTCTCATCCCCTGGCAGCACGTAATCCGTGCCTTCCCATGGGGACAGAAAATCGAAATTGCGGAATTCCTGCTTCAGTTCCACAGGCTCGTAGATGACGCGCTTGGCTTCGTCGTCGTAACGCACTTCGACGAAACCGGTGAGCGGGAAATCCTTGCGCAGCGGATGGCCTTCGAAACCGTAGTCGGTCAGCAGGCGGCGCAGGTCCGGATGGCCCGAGAACAGCACGCCATAGAGATCGTAAGTTTCGCGCTCGAACCAATCGGCGCCGGGATAGACGCCGGTGATCGAAGGCACCATCGTCTCCTCGTCGGCCTGCACCTTGATGCGAATGCGAACATTCTGCTTCGGCGAAAGCAGGTGATAGACGACGTCGAAGCGCTTGGCCCGCGACGGATAGTCGGCACCGCAGACATCGATGATCGAGATGAACTGGCAGCGCGCATCGTCGCGCAGGAAGGCCATCACCTCGATCAGGTTTTCCGGCTCGACGTGAACGGTAAGCTCGCCATAAGCGAGCACAGCGTCACTGAAGCGCCCAGGCAGCTTCTCGCCGAGATAGGTCGACAGTTCGCTAAGGGATGCGGCCATGGATTTACCGTTCGATCGTGCCGGTGCGGCGAATCTTCTTCTGCAGGAGAAGAATGCCGTAGAGCAGGGCTTCGGCACTCGGCGGGCAGCCGGGCACGTAGATGTCCACCGGCACGACCCGGTCGCAGCCGCGCACCACCGAATAGGAATAGTGATAGTAGCCGCCGCCATTGGCGCACGAACCCATCGAGATGACGTAGCGCGGCTCCGGCATCTGGTCGTAGACCTTGCGCAGCGCCGGCGCCATCTTGTTGGTCAGCGTGCCGGCGACGATCATGATGTCGGACTGGCGCGGAGACGCGCGCGGCGCGACACCGAACCGCTCTGAATCGTAACGCGGCATCGAGGTGTGGATCATCTCGACCGCGCAGCACGCCAGACCGAAGGTCATGAACATGAGCGAGCCGCTGCGCGCCCAGGTGATCAGCGCCTCGGTCGAGGTGACCAGAAAACCCTTGTCGGCAAGCTCATTGTTGATTTCGAGGAAGAAGGGATCGTCCTCCCCCACCGGCCTGCCGGTGTTGGGATCGATAATACCTTTGGGCTTCGGCGCGACGAGGGTGCCTGAACTGTCGTTCAATCCCATTCCAGCGCTCCTTTTTTCCATTCATAGGCAAAGCCGATGGTCAGCACTGCCAAAAAAACCATCATTGACCAGAAACCGAGCATGCCGATCTTCGAGAAGGACACTGCCCAGGGGAAGAGGAAGGCGACTTCCAGGTCGAATATAATGAACAGGATCGACACCAGGTAGAAGCGGATGTCGAATTTCATGCGGGCGTCGTCGAACGAGTTGAAACCGCACTCGTAGGCGGAAAGCTTTTCGGGATCCGGGTTGCGGTAGGCCACCAGGAACGGCGCGACCAGCAGCGCCAGGCCGACGACCAGTGCCACGCCGATAAACAGGACGATGGGCAGGTACGAACTGAGAAGTGCGTTCATGCAGCGGCTTTCCGTTGGCGCCAATCCACTTTGACTACAGCACCGAACCTTAATGCGGAAGCGTGACAGATTAACCGCTGAACCGTTTTAAGGGGGCCTATGCTGCAACGCGGCGAGGGTTAGCGCAGCACTTCCAGCGAAGCAAGTCAAACCTTGTTCAAAACAACGAGCTGGACGGCATTCCGGGAGAAACTGGTCTCATACGCTCCTGTTTGATTTCCTTCGCTTTTTACTCCACTTTTCTCTCCTGACAGGATTGCCACCAAAACCCTGCTAGCATGGGCTGGAATCACCCCATCACATCTTTGTCAAAGCACCCTCAGAGTGACGCCTGCATGAAGGAAAAGATCTCGCTTGCCACCGCCCGGCGCATCGCGCTCGCCGCGCAGGGGTTTCTCGACCCCCGCCCCGCCGGCACGCCCGACCGCCGCCATTTCGCCCGCGTTCTGTCCCGCACCGGCCTGCTGCAGATCGATTCCGTCAGTGCGGTGGTGCGCGCACATTACATGCCGCTCTATTCGCGTCTTGGCCCCTATCCCCTCGCCTTGCTCGACAACGCCGCCGTGACGCGCAAGCGCACCGTGTTCGAATACTGGGCGCACGAGGCCTCCTTCCTGCCGGTCGAGACCTACCCACTGATGCGCTGGCGCATGCGGCGCGCCGAGCAAGGCGACGAAATGTATCTGGGGCTGGCCAAATGGGGCCGCGAGCACGCCGCCTATATAGAAGAGATCTACCGCGAGGTCGTCGAGCGCGGGCCGATCGCCGCTTCGGCGCTCGAAGGCCAGAAAGGCTCCGGCGGCTGGTGGGGCTGGAGCCACGCCAAGCACGCCTTCGAATGGCTGTTCTGGGCCGGCCGCATCACCACGGCGCACCGACGCGGTTTCGAGCGCTTCTATGACCTGCCGGAACGCGTGCTGCCGCAGGCGATCCTCGACCTGCCGGTGCCGGCGGCCGAGGACGCGCACCGCGAATTGCTGCGCATCTCCGCCCGCGCCCATGGCGTGGCGACATCGGGCGACCTGCGCGACTATTTCCGCCTGTCGCCGGCCGATATGAAAGGCCGGCTGGAGGAACTGGTCGAACTCGGCGACTTGCTGCCGGTCCGTGTCGAGGGCTGGGACAAGCCGGCTTACCTTCACAAGGACGCCCGTATGCCGCGCAAGATCGAGGCCCGCGCCCTGCTGGCGCCGTTCGATCCGGTCGTCTTCGAGCGCTCGCGCTCGGAACGGCTGTTCGATTTCCACTACCGCATCGAAATCTACACGCCGGCTGACAAGCGCCAATATGGCTACTATGTCCTGCCCTTCCTGCTTGGCGACAGGATCGTGGCGCGCGTCGACCTCAAGGCTGACCGGCCGGCCAGTGTCCTGCGCGTCCACGCGGCTTATGCCGAGCCCGGCGCACCGCCAGAGACGGCGGCTCAGCTCTTCGAGGAATTGAAGCAGATGCAGGGCTGGCTAGGCCTCGAACGCATGGAGGTGACGCCTGCCGGCGATCTGGGCCCGGCGCTGGCCGACATCACGGTGTCGTAAGCTCGCGTTGACACCGCTGCCCGCAAGAGCCTAAATCCGATCCAGACGGTCTCCTCTCAGCAAAGGGAGGAGCCAAGAGGGAATGCGGTGCGGGCTGAAAACCCAAATCCGCGGCTGTCCCCGCAACTGTAAGCGAAGAGCCAAGGCCGAAAGCCACTGGGATTGTCCCGGGAAGGCGGCTACCCAAGGCGATGACCCGCGAGCCAGGAGACCTGCCGTCTGGAATGCAAGAATCCGATCGCCCGGCGGGTTTTCCGGGCAAGGAGCCTGATTTGGATCGCGACAGCAGTTTTTCGGCTGAAACAACAGACGTTTTGTCCGGCGAGGGTGATTCCCTGGCCGGCGTGACCGTCATCGTCTGCGCCTCGTGCCGCGACGAGACCGGCTCCGACGCCAATCCCCGGGCCGGCGAAATTTTGGCGGAAGACACGCGCCAGGCCGCCTCGGGCGAGAACATCCGCATCCGCACGGTCGAATGCCTCGGCAATTGCAAGCGCCGGCTGAGCGCCGCGATCCTGCGCGACGGCTGCTGGAGCTATGTGTTCGGCGACCTGACCACAACCAGCGGCGCCGATCTCGTCACCGGCGCCAAGCTCTTCGCCACCTCGACCGACGGCCTCATTCCCTGGCGGGGCCGGCCCGATAGCCTCAAGCGTGGCCTCGTTGCCCGCATCCCTCCTCTCGACATGCTGAAGGACTTGACATGACCGCTCCAAATTCGGCCGGCAATCTCTCCCGCGTTCCCTGCACCGTCGTTACCGGCTTCCTCGGCGCCGGCAAGACGACACTGGTTCGCCATCTCCTGGAAAATGCCGGCGGCAAGCGCATTGCCATCATCGTCAACGAGTTCGGCGACATCGGCATCGATGGCGAAATCCTCAAAGGGTGCGGCATCGACACCTGCCCCGAGGAAAACATCGTCGAACTGGCCAATGGCTGCATCTGCTGCACCGTCGCCGACGATTTCGTGCCGGCGCTCGACCAGATCCTGTCGCTGACGCCGAAGGTCGACCACATCCTGATCGAAACCTCCGGTCTCGCTCTCCCCAAGCCTCTGGTTCAGGCTTTCCAGTGGCCTACGGTGAAGAGCCGGGTGACCGTCGACGGCGTCATCGCCGTGGTCGACGGTCCCGCACTTGCCGAGGGCCGCGTCGCCAACGACATGGACGCCCTGCAGGCGCAGCGCGCCGGGGATGACAGCCTCGACCATGACGATCCGGTCGAGGAAGTGTTCGAGGACCAGATCGCCTGCGCCGACCTGATCATCCTGTCGAAGAGCGACCTGATGGATGCCGCCGGTTCGGCCCGCGCCAACGCCATCGTCAACGAGCATTCCGCCCGCGCCGTGAAGATCGTGCCGACGTCTCATGGCAAGGTCGATCCCTCGGTGCTGCTCGGGCTTGGTCTTGCCGTCGAGGACGACATCGAGAACCGCAAGTCGCATCATGACGGCGCGTTCGATCATGAGCACGATGATTTCGACACCTTCATCGTCGACATCCCCTCGATCGCCAATCCGGACGAACTGGCCAAGCGCGTCACAGAGGCCGCCGAACAGGAAAACGTCCTCCGTGTGAAGGGTTTCGTCGAGGTCGGCGGCAAGCCGATGCGGCTCCTGCTGCAGGCCGTCGGCCCGCGCGTCAATCATTACTATGACCGTGCCTGGACGGCTGATGACGACCGCCGCTCGCGCCTCGTCGTCATCGGCCTCAAGGGGCTGAACCGTCCGGCGATCGAACGTATCCTCGCCGGCTGATTTCAGACACGGACCGCGATGCACATCCTCACCACGACCTCCGCCTCGCTCGACGACCTCGCCGAGCCTGTCGATCTCCGGCAGACGCCGGCGGATATCGTGGCCCTGTCCTTCACCGACAGCGATCTCGCCGGACTGGCGGCGGCATGGAAGGCGCAAGCCGATCGCCTGCCCTCGATGCGGCTCGCGTCACTGCGCGACCTGCGCCATCCCATGTCCGTCGACCTGTGGATCGACAGTGTGGCCCGCCACGCCAGGATCATCCTGGTGCGCATCCTCGGCGGCTACGACTGGTGGCGTTATGGTTGCGACCAGCTCGCCGCGATTGCCCGCGAACGCGGCATCAAACTGGCGCTGCTTCCCGGTGAAAGCCACGACGAGGATCTCAGGTTGATCGAATCCTCGACGCTGCCGCGCGCCGACCTCGACAGCCTTCTCGGCTATTTCCGCGAAGGCGGCCCGGCCAATATGAGCGCGCTGGTGCACAGGCTGGCAGGCCTGGCTGGACAGGACACGTCGGTCGCCAGTCCGGTCAGTGTGCCGAAGGCCGGTTACTATCAGTCTGGATTGGGGGTCGTGGAGAAGCCGGACCTTTCAATGGTCGGCGCTCCCGTCGTCCCAATTCTTTTCTACCGATCGATGCTGCTTGCAGCCGATGTCGCACCCATAGACGCTCTTTTTGAAGCTTTGGAGCAACGCGGCATGCTCCCGATTCCCATCTTCGTCTCCAGCCTGAAAGACCCGGTGTCCCTGGCCTTTGTCGAAAATGCCCTCGCCTCGCTGAAACCCGCCGCCATCATCACCGCGACCGCTTTCGCCTCCGGTGCCGAGCCCGGCGTCGAAACCCTGTTCGACCGCGCTGGCGTGCCCGTCTTCCAGGTCATCGTCGCCACCACGCGCCGCGATGTCTGGGAAAACAACCAGCGCGGCCTGGCGCCCGCCGACCTCGCCATGCATGTCGTGCTGCCCGAACTCGACGGCCGCATCCTTGCCGGTGCCATTTCCTTCAAGGGCGAGAGCGATGTCGATCCCGCACTTGGCCATCGCGCGCTGGCCAACCGGCCGGAGCCGGATCGCGTGGCGCAGGTGGCGGGGCGTGTGGCGGCTTTCATACGCCTTCAGGAGACGCCCCGTGCCGAGCGCAAGCTCGCCATCCTCATTCCCGATTATCCCAGCGCTCCTGGCCGCACCGGCTATGCCGTTGGCCTCGATGTGCCGTCGAGTGTGTTGGCCATGCTGCACGACTTGAGCGAACAGGGCTATGTGGTTGGAGAGATTCCGCAAACGCCGCGTGAATTGCTGGATGCGCTGGAGCGGAGCCAAGGCGGGCTGGGGCTGGAGGATTATTTGGCCTTCTCTACGGAGTTGCCGATAGTGGCAATTGCTCCAGTAGAAGCCGCTTGGGGAAAGGCCGATGACGAGACAGGATTGCGCGAGGCGCCCCCCTCTGTCCTGCCGGACATCTCCCCCTCAAGGGGGGAGATTGAGCTGTCATCGCCGATTTCGCCAATCCCAAACGTTGAAAGTGGAGCGCCGCCAGCGAAGCTGCTGATCTCCCCCCTTGAGGGGGAGATGTCCGGCAGGACAGAGGGGGGCGCCTCGCGCAGACCTTCGCTATCAAGCAAAAAACACTTCCCCTTCCGCGCCGCCACCTTCGGCAACATCACTGTCGCCCTCGCCCCTGATCGCGGCCGTTCCGCCGACCGCCGCGCCGACTATCACGACCCGACGCTCCCTCCACGCCACGCGCTGATCGCCTTTGGCGTGTGGCTGCGCAGATCGCTCGGCGTCCATGCCTTAATCCATGTCGGCGCCCACGGCACGCTGGAATGGCTGCCGGGCAAGACCGTCGCGCTTTCGCAAAACTGCTTCCCCGAAATCGTCACCGGCTCCCTGCCGGTCATCTATCCCTTCATCGTCTCCAACCCCGGCGAGGCAGCACAGGCCAAGCGCCGCATCGCCGCCGTCACCCTTGGCCATCTGCCACCGCCGCTGACAGGCGCGGGGTTGGACGAAAACCAGCACAAGCTCGAACGCCTGGTCGATGAATACGCCCAGGCCGACGGCCTCGACCGCCGCCGCCGCGACCGTCTCGCCAGGCTGATCGTCGACACCGCGCAAAAGACGGGCCTCGCTTCCGAAGCCGGCGTCGCGAAAACCGACGCACCCGACGAAGCGCTGCGCCGCATCGATGCCTGGCTCTGCGATCTCAAGGATTTCGCCATCAAGGATGGACTGCATATCTACGGCCGCGTGCCCGGGGACGAACCCGACGCCATACGCCGCCAAAGCGCGGAAGCCGAGAAGTCGGCACTGCTCGCCGCGCTCGATGGCCGTCACGTCAAGGCCGGCCCGGCCGGCGCTCCCGCACGGGGCCGCTCGGACGTGCTTCCAACCGGCCGCAATCTGTTCACCTCGGACCCGCGCACCATGCCGACGCCGACCGCCTACGACCTGGGCAAAGCGGCGGCGGAAGAAGTGGTGCGGGCCTACCTGCAATCGCATGGCGACTGGCCGCGTTCGCTGGTCATCGATCTCTGGGGCTCGGCCTCGCTGCGCACCGGCGGCGAGGAGATCGCGCAAGGCCTGGCGCTGATGGGCTGCCGGCCGCAATGGGACACTGCCACGGGGCGCATCACTGGCATCGAGGTGTTGCCGCCGGCCACGCTCGGCCGTGCGCGCGTCGATGTCACCTGGCGCATCTCAGGCCTGTTCCGCGACATGTTCCCGACCCAGATCGCCCTGATCGACGCCGCCGCCAACGCCGTCGCCGCACGCGACGAGGACGATTCGGAAAACCCGCTCGCGGCAAAAACCCGTGCCGACGGCAAGGTCAGCCCGCGCATCTTCGGCACCTCGCCCGGCACGTACGGCGCCGGCGTCGAGGATTTGCTGTCGGGCGGCGACTGGGGTGCGCGCGAAGAGATCGGCCGCGCCTATCTCGACGCCACCTCGCATGCCTATGGCGGCGCCGGCGGCGAAGGCGTCTCGGCGCCCGGAGCGTTTGAAGGCCGCATCGCCGAAGCCGACCTTCTCGTCCACACCGGCGACGATCCCGGCCGCGACATTCTCGAGGGCTCGGCCGACGTCGCCTTCATCGGCGGCTTTTCGGCCGCCCTGGCCGCACTCGGCAGGAACGCCGACGTCATCGTGCTCGACACCACCGATCCGCAAAAACCGAAGCCGCGCTCGGTCGGCGAGGCTGTCTCGCGGGTGGTGCGCGCCCGCGCCGTCAACGCCCGCTTCATCTCAGGCCAAATGCGCCACGGCCCGCGCGGCGCCTCCGAATTCGCCGAAACGGTCGACCGGCTGGTCGGCTTCGCCGAAACCACCCATGCCATTCCGGGCGCGCTGATCGAGGCCGTGCACGATGCCTATCTCGGCGATCCTGAGGTCCGCGCCTTCATCTTGCGCGAAAATCCCGCCGCCGCCAAAGTCATCGCCGAGCGTTTTCTCTCGGCGCGCCGGCGTGGCCTCTGGCATCCCTTGCGCAATTCCATCGACGACGATCTCGCCGCGCTGATTGCCGAAGCCAACGCGCTCGGGGTGGCGGCATGAACGCCTTCTCGCGCCGTGGTGCCTGCCCTGCTCTGTCGGCGCCGATGCAGACAGGCGACGGCCTGCTGGTGCGGCTCAATCCGGTGGATGGTGGCCCATCTTCTGGAGGGTTGTCGCCGAAGCTGTTGATCGGGATCGCCGAATCCGCCTTGCGGCACGGCAACGGCATCATGGAAGTGACGGCGCGCGGCAGCCTGCAGATACGCGGGCTGACGACGGAAAGCGCTGCCTTGCTGGCGGCGGAGATCGATGCATTGGGAATCGCGGTGCGCACCGGCGTGCCGGTCGAGACCGGCCCGCTGGCAGGCATTGACCCTCAGGAGATCGCCGACCCGCGACCGCTGGCTGAGCGAATCAGGGTGGCCATCGATGAAGCCGGGTTGACACAGCGGCTGGGGCCGAAGGTTTCGGTGATCGTCGACGGCGGCGGACAACTGACGCTGGACGCGGTGACGGCGGACATGCGGCTTGTTGCGGTGAGCACCGATGCGGGAATCCGGTGGCGGGTGTCGGTTGCCGGTGACGGGCGGAATGCAAGGCTGCTCGCGGTTGCTGATGAAGGTGTGGCTCGTGATATAGCCGTCGCGGCTCTAAGGATGATCGCCGAGAAAGGCCGCGAGGCTCACGCAAGGGATTTGTCGGAGAGGCAGTTGGTGTCCCTGGCGGGTTGGCTATGCCTGACAAATTTGCGCGAGGCGCCCCCCTCTGTCCTGCCGGACATCTCCCCCTCTAGGGGGGAGATCGGCAGCTTCGACGCCGGATTTTCTTTAGCGACACCGGAAATTGGCGAAACCGTCGGCGACCACGTAATCTCCCCCCTTGAGGGGGAGATGTCCGGCAGGACAGAGGGGGGCGCCTCGCGCAAACCTATCGGCCTTTTCCCCTTGGCCGGCGACGTCTCCAATCTCGGCATCGGCCTCCCCTATGGCAGCATGCCAGCGGACAAAATCATCGCCGTCGCAAAAAGCGCCCTCTCCGTAGGCACCACCGAAATCCGCCTCGCCCCGGGCCGCGCCATGCTCTTCCTTGGCCAGCCATCAGCCGCCAACCAACCCCTGCAAGACACAGCCACCGCCCTCGGCTTCGTGACCTCCCCCGCCGATCCGCGCACCCGCATCGCGGCCTGTCCCGGCACGCCGGCCTGCGCCTCCGGCCGCATCGCCACCCGTGACATCGCCGAGACGATCGCCGCTGAAAACACTGATATCCTTCACTTCACCCTGCACATTTCCGGCTGCGCCAAGGGCTGCGCGCATCCCGGTCCGGCGGCGCTGACCATCGTCGGCGGCGAAAACGGAGCCGGACTTGTCGTGAACGCGACGGCGAAGGCCCTTCCTGCCGGCTACAGGCCGGGCTATGACGCCGCGCGCGGCTTCGGTCGCGTCGCGGCAATGATCCGCAGCGCACGACATCAAGGCGAAACCGCCGCCGCTTGCCTGACAAGGCTGGGCACGGCCGGCATCGCCGAGACCTATCAACAGGAATGAGCATGGCCGCCTACGACTACATCCATGACGGCAACGCGATCTACGAGCGCTCCTTCGCCATCATCCGCGCCGAGGCCGATCTCTCGCGCTTCTCGGAGGCCGAGGCCGATGTCGCCATCCGCATGATCCATGCCTGCGGCCAGGTCGAAGCCGCCAGGAATTTTGTCTTCTCCCCCGATTTCGTCGTCGCCGCGCGCAAAGCGCTTGCCGACGGCGCGCCGATCTTCTGCGACGCGGAAATGGTCTCCCATGGCGTCACCCGCGCCCGCCTGCCGGCCGGCAATGAGGTGATCTGCACCTTGCGCGACCAGCGCACGCACGACATCGCGAGCGAGATCGGCAACACCCGCTCCGCCGCCGCGATCGACCTGTGGGGCGAGCGCATGGCCGGTTCGGTCGTCGCGATCGGCAATGCGCCGACCGCGCTCTTCTACCTCCTGGAGAAGCTGCGCGATGGCGCGCCCAAGCCGGCGGCCATCATCGGCATGCCGGTCGGTTTTGTCGGCGCCGCCGAATCCAAGGATGCGCTGGCCGAGAATTCCTACGGCGTGCCCTACGCCATCGTGCGCGGCAGGCTCGGCGGCAGCGCCATGACCGCCGCCGCGCTCAATTCGCTGGCGAGGCCCGGCCTGTGAACGCGCTTCCCAAAGGCCGCCTCGTCGGTGTCGGTACCGGTCCCGGCGATCCAGAATTGTTGACGCTGAAGGCCGCGCGCGTCCTAGCCGAGGCCGATGTCGTGGCCTATTTCGCCAAGCGCGGCAACAACAGCAACGCGCGCGCCATCGTCGAGGCGCGCTTCCGGCCCGACATGCTGGAACTGCCGCTGCTCTATCCCGTGACTACCGAGATCGACAAGGATCACGACGACTACCGCTCGCAGATCGCGGGTTTCTACGAGGAGTCGGCCAAGAGAGTCGCCGAGCACCTCGACGCCGGCAAAATGGTGGCCGTCCTGTCCGAGGGCGATCCACTGTTCTACGGCTCCTACATGCATCTGCATGTGCGCCTCTCCCATCGCTTTCCGACCGAGGTCATCCCCGGTATCACCGCCATGTCCGGCTGCTGGTCGCAGACCGGGGTGCCGATCGTCCAGGGCGACGACGTGCTGACCGTTCTGCCGGGCACGATGAGCGAGTTCGAGCTGACCCGGCGCCTCGCCGACACCGATGCCGCCGTCATCATGAAGGTCGGCCGCAATCTGCCCAAGATCAGGCGCGCGCTGGAGGCGACCGGCAAGCTGACGCGCGCCGTCTATGTCGAACGCGGCACCATGGCCGGCAGCGTTTCGATGCGGCTCGCCGACAAGCCGGATGACAAGGCGCCCTATTTCGCCATCGTGCTGGTCGCCGGCTGGTCCGGCAAGCCGGGAGCGCAGGCATGAGCGGCCGTCTTACCGTCATCGGCCTCGGCCCCGGCAATGCCGACCAGGTCACGCCGCAAGCCAGCCGCGCTGTCGCCGAGGCGAAATTCTTCTACGGCTACAAGCCTTATCTCGACCGGCTTGACCTGCGCCCCGACCAGACCCGCGTCGCCTCCGACAACCGCGAGGAGCTCGCCCGCTCCAAGGACGCCTTGGTCAAGGCCGCCGAGGGCCACGATGTCGCCGTGGTGTCCGGCGGCGATCCCGGCGTCTTCGCCATGGCCGCCGCCGTCTGCGAGGCGATCGAGGCCGGTCCGGCCGAATGGCGCGCGGTCGATGTCACCGTCGTGCCGGGAGTCACCGCCATGCTGGCGGTCGCCGCCCGCATCGGCGCGCCGCTCGGCCACGACTTCTGCGCCATTTCGCTGTCCGACAATCTGAAGCCCTGGGATCTGATCGAGCTGCGTCTGCTGGCGGCGGCCGGCGCCGGCTTCGTTATCGCGCTCTACAACCCGATCAGCAAGGCGCGTCCCTGGCAGCTTGGCCGCGCCTTCGAATGCCTGTCCGCCATCCTGCCCGGCACGACGCCGGTGATCTTTGGCCGCGCCGCCGGCCGCCCGGACGAGCGCATCGAGGTGTTCCTGCTGGCCGACGTCGACGCCGAAAAGGCCGACATGGCGACCTGCATCATCATCGGTTCGCCGGAAACCCGCATCATCAAGCGCGGCGACAAGCCGGCGCTGGTCTACACGCCGCGCTCGGCGTCGGGCTCCACAAAATGACACACCATCGCGGCCAACGCTTCGACGGTTTCAGCCGAAGGCACCTCCGGCAAATCAGGCCTGCGCACCATGACAACCTCGATGCCGAGCGCCCTCGCCGCGGCAATCTTGCCGTATGTCGCCGCGCCGCCGCTGTTCTTCGACACCACGACGTCTATGTGATGCTTTTCGAGCAACATGCGCTCATCGGTCTCACCAAACGGTCCGCGCGCCAGCAGATAGTCGGCGTCGGGCACACCCAGCTTCGGCTCGACCGGATCGACGCTGCGGATGAGATAATGGTGCTGGGGCGCTGCCTCGAAGGCGGCGACCTCCTGGCGGCCAAGCGCCAGAAACACACGGCGCGGCACATCGCCAAGCGCCCGCGCCGCGTCGGCGACACTGTCAACCTCGAGCCAGCCGTCGCCTTCAACGGCGTCCCACCCCGGGCGCCGCAAGGCAAGGATCGGCACGCTGGTTTTGCGCGCGGCAATTGCCGCATTGGCGGAGATTCGCGCCGCGTAGGGATGCGTGGCATCGATCAGCAGCCCCGTGTCCGTTTCACGGAGATAAGCGGCCAGGCCATCGGCGCCGCCAAATCCTCCACTTCGCACGGGCACGCCTTGCGCCACGGGGCTTTCGGTGCGGCCGGCCAGCGAAAGCGTGACGAGGAAGTCCTCCACCAGTTTTCCCGCCAATTGGCGGGCTTCTGTTGTGCCGCCGAGGATCAGAATCTTCTTCATGGGCACCATGTCAAACGTCGTCGGCGCTGCCCCTCACCCTTACCCTCTCCCCGTGAAGAACGGGGAGAGGGAGGCGTCAGCGCCGGAGCTTCTCCCTTCTCCCCGTCACTATACGGGAAGGTGAGGAGTGGTCTGCGTAGCAGACGAAAAGTCAATTGCTTGACTTTACGAACGACGAACGCCTCAGGCGGATGAGGGGCGGCGCGACATGTCAAAAAATCAGCCAACGCCAAAATGGCTCACGATCGTCGGCATCGGCGAGGATGGTTTAGCGGGTCTCGGCGACGAGGCCAAGCGGCGGATCGCCGACGCCGAGTTCATCTTCGGCGGCAAGCGGCATCTGGCGCTGGTTGCTTCCTTCGCCAAGGGCAAGCCGCGCCCCTGGCCGATTCCGTTCGACGCCGGGATGGCCGATGTCCTGGCGCTGGCCGGCAGGAACGTCTGCGTGCTCGCTTCCGGGGATCCGTTCTTCCACGGGGTCGGCGCCACCCTCGCCCGCAAGGTCCAGCCACGGGAAATGCATGTCATGCCGGCGCCGTCGGCCATTTCGCTGGCCGCCGCGCGGCTCGGCTGGGCGCTGCAGGATATCGAGACCATCTCGCTGCATGGCCACCCGATCGACCTGATTCGCCCGCTGCTGCAGCCCAACGCGCGCATTCTGGCGCTAACATCGGATGGCGACGCACCAGCTGCAATTGCCCGCCTGCTCACCGCACTCGACTTCGGCGCGTCGCGACTGACGGTGCTGGAGGCGCTGGGCGGGCCGAAGGAAACATTGCGCGCAGCGCGTGCCGATGCCTTCGATCTGGAAAACATCAACCCGCTCAATGTGCTGGCCATCGAGCTTGATTCAAATCCGCAGGCGCGCATCCTGCCTTTGACGTCAGGGCGCGCCGACCATCTATTCGAACATGACGGTCAGATCACCAAACGCGAAATCCGCGCCGTCACTCTGTCGGCGCTGGCGCCGAGGCGCGGCGAATTGCTGTGGGATATCGGCGCCGGCTCAGGCTCCATCGGCATCGAATGGATGCTCGCCCACTCTTCGCTGCGCACCATCGCCATCGAGGCCGACACGGCCCGCGCCGCCCGCATCGGCCACAACGCCCTTGCCTGCGGTGTTCCTGGACTGGTCGTTATCGAAGGCACCGCCCCCAAGGCATTGGCCGGGCTGGAGACGCCGGATGCGATCTTCATCGGCGGCGGCGGCAGCGACGCCGGCGTCTTGAACGCCGCCATCAAGGCGCTGCGCAGCGGCGGCCGTCTTGTCGCCAATGCGGTGACGCTGGAGATGGAAGCCCTGCTTCTCGCCCAGCACACCAAGCGCGGCGGCGATCTTATCCGGATAAACATCTCCCGCGCCTCGCCGGTCGGCTCGATGCAGGCGTGGCGGCCGGCCATGCCGGTCACGCAATGGAGCTGGGTGAAACCATGATGGTCGCGGGGATCGGCAGCCGAAAGGGCGTGAGCGTCGAGGATGTGCTCGCGGCGATCGAAACCGCGCTCGAAGCGCATGGGCTGGCAATGACGGCTCTTTCTTCCCTGGCCACCGCGGCGCTCAAGAAGGATGAAGACGCGATCGCCGCCGCCGGCCGCGCGCTGAACCTGCCCGTCATCATCGTCGATGACGAAGCTCTCAAGGCAGCCTCGCCACAAACGCTCAGCAGCTCCAGCCTCTCGTGGGACCTGGCCGGCACACCATCGGTTTCCGAAGCCGCCGCCCTTGCCGTTGCCGGCAAAGGCGCCAGCCTGCTTGGTCCGCGCACGGTGCTCGGCGCGGTCACCTGCGCCATCGCCATCAGCGGAGACGCGTCATGACTGTCCATTTCATCGGCGCTGGTCCAGGTGCCGCCGACCTCATCACGCTGCGTGGCGCCAGGCTCCTGGCAAGCTGCCCGGTCTGCCTCCATGCCGGCTCCATCGTCGCGCCCGAATTGCTGCAACACTGCGCCCCGGGCACCAAACTCATCGACACGGCGCCGATGTCGCTCGACGAGATCGAGGCTGCCTATCTCGATGCCCACAAGGCCGGCCATGACGTTGCCCGTCTGCATTCCGGCGACCTGTCGGTGTGGAGCGCTGTCGCCGAGCAGATCCGCCGGCTGGAAAAGCATGGCATCCCCTACACGCTGACGCCGGGCGTGCCTTCCTTCGCCGCCGCAGCCGCCGCGCTTCGCCGCGAGCTGACCATTCCCGAAGTCGCGCAGAGCCTGGTGCTGACCCGCGTCTCCGGCCGCGCTTCGAAAATGCCGCCTGGCGAAACGCTGGCCGGTTTCGGCCGCACCGGCGCCACGCTGGCCATTCATCTGGCAATCCACGCCATCGACCGCGTCGTCGCCGAACTGACGCCGCATTATGGCGGCGATTGCCCGGTCGCCATCGTCTTTCGCGCCTCCTGGCCTGATGAGCGCGTGCTCACCGGCACGTTGGAGACCATCGAGGCACAGCTCGCCGCCGATCCGATGGAGCGTACGGCGCTCATTTTTGTCGGCCGTTCGCTGGCGGCGGAAGGCTTTGGCGAGAGTTCATTGTACGACGCCCATTATCAGCGGCGTTTTCGCGGACGGGACGGATTGTGAGCGGCAGCACTGGAAATAACGGCGAAAACGCCACGCTCGAACAGGCGCTCGCGCGGCTGAACTTCAAGCCGCGTCCGCTTGAGCCGGGCCATGTCTGGCTGGCCGGCGCCGGCCCCGGCGATCCCGGCTGCCTGACCCTGGAGGTGCTGGCGGCACTGGCCGAAGCGGACGCACTGGTCTACGACGCGCTGGTTTCGCCAGATGTGGTCGCGGTTGCCGGAAACGCCGAGCTTTTCTTTGCGGGAAAACGCGGCGGCCAGCCCTCGATGAAGCAGGACGATATCACCGCTCTGCTGGTGCGGCTGGCGCGTGACGGCCGGCGTGTCGTACGCCTGAAAGGCGGCGATCCCTATATTTTCGGCCGTGGCGGCGAAGAGGCGCTGGCGCTGGCGCGCGAAAATATCCCATTTCGTGTGCTGCCCGGCCTGACCTCGGGCCTCAGCGCGCTGGCCGCCACCGGCATCCCGGCCACCATGCGCGGCATCAACAAGGCTGTCATCCTGGCGACCGGCCACGCCGCCGGCACCGATGACGACATCGATTGGGCGGCGATCGCCCGCACCGGCCAGCCGGTCGTCGTCTATATGGGCATGGCCAACCTGCCTGTCATAGCGGCCGCCCTGCTCGATGGCGGCCTCGCGCCATCGACGCCGGCGGCGGTGATCGTCGCCGCGACGACGCCGCGGGAACGGACCGTCGTCGCCACGCTCGCCACCATTGCCGAGGCAGCGGCGGCGGCCGGGCTCGCCTCGCCGGCATTGATCGTCGTCGGCGGCATCGTCGCCATGCGCGCGGCACTGGCGGGCGGAGCATGACGGCGCGCGCGATCATCATCGGTGCGCCACGCTCCGGCTCGGGCAAGACCAGCGTCACCATCGGCATTCTGCGCGCGCTGACCCGGCGCGGCCTGAAGGTGCGCGGCGCCAAATCCGGCCCCGACTATATCGACCCCGGCTTCCACACCGCCGCCACAGGTCTGTCCGGCGTCAACCTCGACAGCTGGGCGATGTCGCCTTCCCTGCTCAACGCGCTGGCCGCGCAAGCCACCGACGATACCGACTTCGTTATCCTCGAAAGCGCCATGGGCCTGTTCGACGGCATCCCGGCCGCGCCGGGGCGAACCGGGTCGGCGGCCGACCTCGCCCGACTCTACGGCCTGCCGGTGCTGCTGGTGCTCGACGTGTCGGGCCAATCGACCACGGCCGCGGCCGTCGCCAAGGGCTTTGCCACTTACGACCCGGATGTGCGCATGGCCGGTGTCGTGCTCAACCGCCTGGGCAGCGAGCGCCACCGTCGGCTCTCCGGCGACGCCATCGAGGCGATCGGACTGCCCGTCGTCGGCGCCATCCTGCGCGACCCGACGCTCAATTTGCCCGAGCGCCATCTCGGCCTCGTCCAGGCCGGCGAATATGATGATCTGATGGCGCATCTCGACCGGCTGGCCGACATGGCGGAGAAGTCGCTCGACCTCGACGCGGTCATGGCGCTGGCAACACCCTTCATCCCGGCAATTGGCGACTTCGACGACGCGCTGCGGCCGCCCGGCCAGCGCATCGCGCTGGCCGAGGATGCAGCCTTCACTTTCCTCTATCCGCATGTTGCGGCGTCCTGGCGCAAGGCCGGCGCGGAAATCGTGCCGTTCTCGCCGCTCGCCGACGAAGCGCCCGACGAGGAGTGCGATGTCTGCTGGCTGCCGGGCGGCTATCCTGAGCTGCATGCCGGCAAACTTGCCGCCGCCACGAATTTCCATGCCGGCATGACGCGGTTCGCCGCGACAAAACCCGTCCATGGCGAGTGCGGTGGCTTCATGGTGCTCGGTGAAGCACTGGAGGACGCCGAAGGCACGACGCACAAAATGCTTGGCCTGCTCGGTCATTCCACCAGCTTCGCCAAACGCAAGATGAATCTCGGCTACCGTGAGGCGCGGCTGCGCGCCGATTGCCCGCTGGGCGCTCAGGGCGCGCTGATCCGGGGCCACGAGTTCCACTATGCGCAGATGACGGCGACCGGCAATGACGAGCCGCTGGCCGACCTCGCCGATGGCCAGGGCAATCCGCTCGGCGCTTCCGGTTACCGGCGCGGCCATGTCAGCGGCACCTTCTTCCACGCGATTGCACGGGCCTAAACCATGAAGCTCCCAAGAATCGCGCTGTCGCCTCGGCAAATCCTCGATGACATCGCCCTCTGCCTGGTCTTCTTCACCCGCCTGCCGCTGCCCGTCTTCGATTTTCGCGGCCGCAACCTCGCCGCCGCGATCTGGGCCGCACCCATTGCCGGCCTCGTCGTCGGCCTGATCGGCGCGATCGTCTTTGCCACGGCGGAGCGGTTTGGCCTTGCCATGGGACCGGCGGCCGCCCTTGCCCTTGTGGCAACCGTGCTCGCCACGGGCTGCCTGCACGAGGATGGACTGTCTGACGTCGCCGATGGCTTCGGCGGCGGCAAGTCGCGCGGACGCAAGCTCGAGATCATGCGCGACAGCCGCATCGGTGCCTATGGCGCCATGGCGCTGTCCCTGTCGCTGCTGCTCCGCTGGAGCGCGCTGTCGCAAGTGGTCGAACCCACGCAGGCTCTGTTTGCTCTCGTGGCCGCGCATGCGGCTTCGCGCGGCGTGCTCGGCGCCTTCATGCATCTTCTGCCCCCGGCGCGATCCGACGGTCTGTCGGCCGGCGCCGGCACGGTATCGCTCGAAACGGCCATAGCCGGCGGCGTGCTCGGCGCGATCCCGCTTCTCTTGCTTGGCCCCGGCGGCGCCATCGCCGCGCTGATCCTGCTCGGCCTGCTGTTTGCCGCCTTCCATGCCCTTTGCCTCAACCAGATCGACGGCCAGACCGGCGATACGGTTGGCGCCTTGCAGCAGGTGAGCGAAATCGCGGTGCTTCTCGTCGCTTCCGTTGCGCTTTCCTGATCCGTTCGCCTTGATTCCTTTTCGGAGACCTTGCCCCCATGCCCTTCAATTCCCTCGATGAACTGCGCGCCGCCTGCCTCGACCTGCCCGCAGGCAGCGATACGGCTGCCAATGCGGTCGCCCGCCGCCAGGACACGCTGACCAAGCCGCAAGGCAGCCTCGGCAAACTCGAATCGATCGCCGCGTGGCTGGCGCGCTGGCAGGGCCGCGACATGCCCAGGCTCGACCGGGTGAAAGTCTTCGTCTTCGCCGGCAATCACGGCGTCACCGCGCAAGGCGTGTCGGCCTACCCTTCGGAAGTCACCGTGCAGATGGTGGCGAATTTTGCTGGCGGCGGTGCCGCCATCAACCAACTCGCCCGCATCGCCGGCGCCGAACTCGACGTCATCCCGCTCGATCTCGACCAACCCACGGGCGACTTCACGCAGACATCGGCGATGGACGAGAAAGTCTTTCTCGCCGCCGTCTCGGCCGGCTATGACGCCGTGACTGATGATCTCGACCTCGTTTGTTTCGGCGAAATGGGCATCGGCAACACCACGCCGGCCGCCGCCATTTCGGCTGCCTTGTTCGGCGGTGGCGCCGAAAAATGGACCGGGCGCGGCACCGGCGTCGATGATGCCGGCCTGAAACGCAAGGTGGTCGCCATCGAGGCCGGCCTCAAGCGCCATGCCGCCGTCCTTGCCGATCCGCTGGCGGTCGCCGCCAGCCTCGGCGGACGCGAACTCGCCGCCATCTTTGGCGCCACGCTCGCCGCACGGCATCTCGGCATACCCGTGCTGCTCGACGGCTTCGTCTGCACCGCAGCCGCCGCCCCCCTGGCGAAACTGCACCCGACCGGCCTTGCCCACACCATCGCCGCGCACGTCTCGGCCGAATCGGGCCATCGCGGCCTGCTCGAAGCGCTCGCCCTGCCGCCGCTGCTCGATCTCGGCATGCGGCTCGGCGAAGGCTCCGGCGCTTGCCTCGCCGTCAACATCGTGCGCTCGGCGCTGGAATGCCATGCGAAGATGGCGAGCTTTGCCGAGGCAGGCGTTTCGGAGAAATAAGCGCTCGCAGGGGCGTGGTGAGCCCCGGGCCATTCACACAACAAAAAAGCCTCGCCGAAGCGAGGCCTTGCAAGAGATACGGTCCGAAATCAGAATTTGTAGCTAAGTCCAACACGGACATCGTTGGTAGAAAGATCAACTCTGGCAGCCTGCGTCGTGAAGATGAACGGCGTAGATTGCGATTGACGGCCATAGTCGGAGTAGCGGTATTCGACGCGCGCAATCAAATTGTCGGTCACGGCATATTCAAGTCCGGCACCTGCCGTCCAACCAACCATGGTATCGCTGATCTCGCTTGGAGGAGAACCTAGAAAAGGGGAAAGACTGGTTCCGGCGGAATATTTACCGATCGCCAGACCGCCGGTTACAAATGGCAAGAAACGATCGAATGCGTAGCCTGCACGCAGGCGTGCCGATCCGAACCATTTCAAATCACTGCTTGCGAAGGCAGGGGGAGGAAACCCAGAAAACGTATTGTCCGCCTTGGCGCTGGCGAAATTGGCATCCGCTTCAACGCCTATGACATAGTTACCATCGAACTGGTAGTTATAGCCAACGTATGCGCCCCCAAAGGCGCCTTTAGGATTGAGTGAGGCGCTAGTGTAGGGGGGGCCAGCCGGAGACCCCGCGCTGTCGTAAGTTGAACTTCCCCAAACGTACCCCGCCTCCGCACCTACATAGACGCCGGTCCAGTCATAAGCCACAGGCTCGGTCGGTTGGGGGGAGAGGTCCGCCGCCAAAGCGGGGGTGGCAATCACCAACGAGGCAAGAAGGGCAAGTTTGAGTGCGCGCATCCTGATCCCCGGGAGCAAAGCGATGAGTCAGGCTTAGCTTGGTTTTCCAACAAACCATGTAACCCGTCTGCCACAAATTGAGAAAATTGTTCTTCTTGGTCCGGCTTGCGCCCCCATGCCCAACGGCAGCGCTGACACGGTCGCGAACCGGTTCCGATTAGCTTGTAGCAGTCGGCGGCCAATCCAGGCTCGTGCCACCATCGACGCATACCAAAGACGCGTCAACGCGTCTCTGGTACCAAGGTCTTCCACCAATTTTCTTGAAAATTTGGTGGGTGCGCACAGGATTGAACTGTGGACCCGCTGATTAAGAGTCAGCTGCTCTACCAACTGAGCTACGCACCCACTCGGCCGGCAAAAACCGGCGTTGGCGGGCATATAGCCGCCGATGCCGGTCCTGTCCAGCCCTGCTGGAATCATTTCCCGACAAATCGCATCAAGCCTTGTCGTGCCGGCAAAAAATGCAGCGGCGATCAGACGAAAAGCTTGCCTTCCGCCACCTTGATCGCATTGCCGCCAATGCGCGCGGAGGCCAGTTTTCCGCCTTGCACGGTCAGTTCGAGGCGGATGCGCGATGGCCGGCCCATCTCCAGCCCCTGCTCTATCCACAATTGCGAAATCCCGTCCGTCGGCGCGTCGAAATGCATGATGGCGCCGGCGAAGGCCGCCGCCGCCGAACCGGTCGCCGGATCTTCATAGGACGGCGTGCCGGGCACGATCATGCGGACATGAAACGCGCTTTCGTGGTTCACCGTATCGCGGCAATAGACGTAAGGGCTGGCGAAGGCCCATTCGCTCTTGCGCGGCGCCAGTTCCGACCACGCCTGGTTGTCCAGCCGGATCCGGGCCGCCGCCTCCAGATTGGCGACCGGAATGGTCACATAGGGCACGCCGGCCGACCAGAACGCGACACGGTGATTCTCGAAGCCGATCTCGTGCGGCGCCAGGCCGAGTGCCGCGCCGATCGACACCGGATCGGCTTGGAGCTCAAGCGGTTCCGGCAATTTCGCCAGGTCGAATTCAGCGAAGGTGGCGCCATCGTGCTGGCTTACGGCGCAGCGCACCGGACCGATGTTTTCTTCCAGCACGAAGATACCGGCGCCGCCCTCGCCGGCCAGTTCCGCCAGCGCGATCGCCGAGCCGACGGTCGGATGCCCGGCGAACGGCATTTCGTAATCCGGCGTGAAGATGCGGATGCGGTTTTTATGCTTGGGATTGTCCGGCGGCAGCACGAAGACCGATTCGGACAGGTTGAACTCGCGTGCGATGGATTGCATCGCGGCGGTGTCCAGACCTTTGCAATCCAACACCACGGCCAGCGGATTGCCGGCCAGTCGCTCGGTCGTAAACACATCGTAAAGCAAGTAATTCCGGGTTTGCATTCCTGCCTCAATCCCAACATGGGCGAAATTTAATTTGATATTCGAACCATCAAGCCTGATCTGTGCACAGATAGGGACATTGCGCATCATAGGGGTCTGGCGTGGACCAGATTGTCAATCCGCCAAAGACGGAATCGGATTCCGCCATCGAGACGGCGCTCGGTCTCGACCAGACCGGCCGGCGCAAGACGCGTCGGCGCGGCTGGCTCTATGCGTTGCTGACCCTCATCGTGCTTGCCGCCGGCCTCGGCCTGTATCAGTGGTATGCGGGCACGCCGGCCAGGATTGAGTACACGACGGTACCGGCCGCCAGGGCCGACCTCACCGTCCAGGTGTCGGCGACGGGCACGCTGCAGCCCCTGACCCAGGTCGACATATCGAGCGAACTGTCCGGCATCATCCGCTCGGTCTCCGCCGAGGAGAACCAGCAGGTCAAGAAGGGCGACGTGCTGGCCACACTCGATACGGTGAAACTCGAGGTCCAGATCGAACGCGCCGAGGCATCCGCCAAGGGCGCCGCTGCCAATGTCGAAGACGCCACGGTGACGCTGGCCGAGAACGAGAGCGCGCTGCTACGCGCGGCGGCCTTGACAAAACGCGGCATGGCCACCGACCAGTCGCTCGAGGCGGCAACCGCCACGCGCGACCGCTCCAAGGCGGCGCTCGACAGTGCGCGGGCCAATCTCGCCATCGCCCAGGCCGACCTCAAGGCGCAGCGGACCGACCTTGCCAAGAGCACGATCTACGCGCCGATCGATGGCATCGTGCTGACGCGCTCCGTCGACCCCGGCCAGACGGTCGCCTCCTCGCTGCAGGCGCCGGTTCTGTTCGTCATTGCCGCCGATCTCAGGAACATGGAGCTGGTGGCGGCGGTCGACGAAGCCGATATCGGCGCGGTCAAGTCGGGCCAGCATGCCCGCTTCACCGTCGACGCTTTCCCTGACCGGCCCTTCGATGCCGAGATCCGCGACATTTCCTATGCCTCGGTCACGACGGATGGCGTCGTCACCTACAATGCGCGGCTCGAGGTCGACAACAACGAGCTTCTGCTGCGGCCCGGCATGACTGCCACCGTTTCGGTGGTCACGCGGGAGGCCAAGGGCGTGCTCACCGTGCCCTCTTCCGCGTTCCGCTATCGCCCGGCGCAGCAGGCGGCGCGCGGCTGGAGTTTCAGCGACCTGTTCACCGGCCGCATGGGGCGCGGCAACCGCCAGCGCCAGCCCGCGAAGGCGCCGACCGATGGTTCCCGCACGCTCTATGTGCTGGAGAACGGGCGGCCGCGTCCCGTCAACGTCAAGATCGGCTCCACCGACGGCGAGCTGACCGAGATCACCTCCGGCCTGGACGAAGGCGCGCAGGTGATCACGGCCTCGCAGTCGCGGAGCTGACGCCATGGCCGCCGGTGCAGCCCTCATCACCTTCGACAAGGTCTGGAAGAGCTACGGCCAGGGCGAAGCCAAGGTGCATGCGCTGGCCGGCGTCGACCTTGCTATCCGGCGCGGCGAATTCGTCGCCATCATGGGTCCGTCGGGCTCCGGCAAGTCGACGGCCATGAACATCATCGGTTGCCTCGACACGCCGACCGCCGGAACCTATTCCTTTATGGGCGTCGATGCCGGCCGGCTCGACCGCAACCGCCGCGCCATGCTGCGCAATCTCTATGTCGGCTTCGTCTTCCAGGGCTACAATCTCCTGGCCCGCACCACGGCGGCCGAAAATGTCGAACTGCCGCTGATCTATCGCGGCGTTCCCGCCCGCGAGCGGCGCGACCTTGCCATGCAGGCGCTGGCCGAGGTCGGCCTCGTCGGCCGCGAGCACCACACGCCGGCTGAACTGTCGGGCGGCCAGCAGCAGCGCGTGGCGATCGCACGCGCCATCGTCACCAGGCCGACCCTGCTCGTCGCCGATGAGCCGACCGGCAATCTCGACACCGCGCGCACGCACGAGATCATGGAGCTGCTGACCCGGCTGAACAGAGAGCTTGGCCTGACCATCACCATGGTCACGCACGAGGCCGATGTCGCCGAATACGCCGAGCGCACCATCCGCTTCCTCGACGGCCATGTCGCCTCCGATTCCATGAACGTGGAAGTGGCATAGACTATGATCTGGGAAACCGTCCGCCTCTCGCTGCGCTCGATCCGCCGCAACGTGCTGCGCTCGTTCCTGACGCTGCTCGGCATCGTCATCGGCGTCGCCGCCGTCATTGCCATGCTCACCATCGGCTCCGGCACCACGCAGAAGGTTAAGGCCGACATCTCCAAGCTCGGCAGCAATCTGCTGGTCGTGCGCGCCGGACGGCCGGCCGGTCCCGGCGGCCCGGGCGGGCTCGACCAGGCGGTGCGGCCGCTCGCCGAAAAGGACCTGGCGGCGCTGGTCGCGCATCTCACCGGCGCGCGCGCCATCTCGCCGGCCGCGCAGAAGCAGGTCCGCGTCATTTTCGGCACCGAGAGCCTGACCTCGGGCGTCACCGGCACCGACAGCGCTTATCTCGACGCGCGCGACTGGAAGCTGGTGTCCGGCCGCCCGTTCAGCGATTCCGAGACCCGCTCGGGCACCGGCGTGTGCCTGATCGGCGAGACGGTGCGCCAGCAGTTCTTCGGCGCCGGCGATCCCGAGGGCGAAATCATCCGCGTCAACCGCACCTCCTGCAGGATCATCGGCCTGCTCGAACCGAAGGGCTATACCGGTTTCGGCCAGGACCAGGACAATGTCGTGCTGATGCCGCTCGCCGCCTATCAGCGCCGCATTGCCGGCAACCGCGACATCGACAACATCTACATCGCCGCCGACGACCGCACGCCGACCACCGAATTGCAGCCGCGTGTCGAAGACATCCTGCGCGATGCCAGGCGCATCACCCCCGATCGCGAGAGCGATTTCGGCATCCGCGACATGACCCAGATCGCCGACGCCATGGCCAGCGCCACCACCACCATGACCGGCATGCTGGGCGCGGTCGCCGGCGTCAGCCTGCTGGTCGGCGGCATCGGCATCATGAACATCATGCTGGTCTCGGTCACCGAGCGCACGCGCGAGATCGGCATCAGGCTCGCCATCGGCGCGCATGAAAAGCACATCCTCATCCAGTTCCTGGTCGAGGCGACCGTGCTGTCGCTGCTCGGCGGCATCATCGGCATCCTGCTCGGCCTGGGGCTGGCCGGCCTCGCCTCGGCGACGCTGACCATACCGTTCGCGCCGAGCCCGGCCGTGATCCTGCTCGCGGTCGGCTTTTCCGCGCTGATCGGCATGGTGTTCGGCTTCTTCCCGGCGCTACGCGGCGCCAGGCTCGACCCGATCGACGCGTTGCGGCACGAATAGAGAGCTGCGCGCAGCGGCTTTCCCCAACCTTGAACGCCTGCCCGCATCGGCAACACTGTCGCCCTGCGACCGGCGATGCTAAGGCAAGACATCTCCGGGCGAGGAACAATGCATGAGCAAGAAGGCGCGAGTGATCCTGGTGATGGTGATCGTCGAGGCCGCGCTCGCCGGCATCTGGCTATGGCTCGCCCGCTACGGCATGGCCAATCCCGATCGTGTCACAGCGGATTTCCAGGCGGTCGTCGGCCAGACCATGGGAATGGCCATGGGCGGCCTGCTGGGCATTGGCCTCATCCTGTTCCTTGCCGCCGCGCGCAATGACCGCAAGGGCAAGATCTCATAGGGGCATGGCAGCTAAAGCGCGGCGTCCCACGGATTGACGGTACTCAACCCGGCGGCCGCGAACGGACTTGTATCGCGGGTGGCGACCGTGAAACCGTGTGCCGCGGCCGTGGCGGCGATGTAGCCGTCCGCGTTGCCGATCGCCTTGCCCGCTGCCCTCGCCCGCACCATGAGCTTGGCGTAAGCCTGCGAAGCGTCGAAGTCGAGAGGCAGGATGCGGTCCGCAAACAGCGGCAGCGCGTCCCGCTCCAGACGGTCATGCAGGATCGTGCGCCGCCTGCCGACGGGCATCGCCGCGATACCGAAACGCAGTTCGGCCAAGGTGACGGTCGAGAGATACAGGGTTTCGAGCGCCTGGGCGTCGAGCCACGCGATGACGCGGGGATCTGGCGCAGGTTTCCACGGTTCGGAAATGACATTGGTATCGATGAGGATCATTCGAACCGCACCGGCTCGCCCGGTGTTTTGTCGCGGAGCTGCTGCAAGTCATCGACATCTTCTTGCGTCAATCCGGCCTCGCGGCCGATGGCTGCAAGCAGCGAGCCGAGTTCGACCCGATTGGCTGGCCGCACGGCCGTCTCCAGGATCTCACGCATCTCGGCTTCAGTGCTGCGGCCGTGCCGCGCTGCCCGCACCTTCAGGGCGCGGAGGGTTTCCTCCGGCAAATTGCGGATAGTGACGGCGCTCAATGATAGCAATCCACTTAAAGTGACATCGGTGATAGCATTTTATCAATTTTGATATCAAACCGCAATCTCTCGGCGCTTCTCCGTAAGGCGCGCGCAAGGGGACTACAATTTAGACCCCGTTCGCGAAATGCCACTCGACCAGCGGCTTCATGTGTGGCGCCAGCCCCTCCGGCAGGTCGCCGGCATGGCGGATGATCACCGGCCCCTCGATCTCCGGGTCGGCTTCGGTGGCGACGAAGGCCGAGATCCGGCGCGCGATCTCGTCGGCCGGCTCGTCGACATGATAGCGGCGGAAGATGACGGTGCCGCTTGCCGTCGACAGGGCGTGCCAGCGCACACCGCGCCTGGCATCCGACAGGTCGAGGCCGGTTTCCTCGCGCACCTCGCGGATCATGTTGAAATCGACATCGACCAGCCCGTCGCGGAAATCGATCGGTTCGAACGAGCCGGCGGCGAAATAGACGCTGCCGGCACCCACTGTGTGTCGTCCCATGCGGATCGCCACCAGAGCGTTGTCCCCGGCCACCAGCATGGCGTGGCCATAGGCGTGCTCGGCGCCGGAATTCTCGCGCCGCTTGCGCCACAGCATGAAGGTCGAGTAGTTGACGGCATGGCAGCGGCCGATGAGGCGGCGGTCGCGATAGGCAAGTTCCGAAAGCAGCACCACAATGCCGTCGAACAGCGCCGGTTTGGCGGCGATCTCGCTCTGCCAGTTCGCGGCAATCGCCTCGGCATTCTCCAGTGCGAACGGGTGCGGGCCGGGGTCGAGACGGACGTCGATAGCGTCGACGGGCAGGATGACATTGCGCGGAAGATCAAAGCTCATGTCGGCTCCGCCCATCAGGCCCCATAATGCCCATCAGGCCATGTCCAGCGTGATCGCCACCGGGCAATGATCCGAGGCCTTGGGCCGGTCCCAGCCGGCGCGCGGGAAGCGCTCGACTTCCTGGCCGGCGGGAAAGATCGTGCGCCAGGGCTGGCCGTTGCGGATGATGTCGGGAACCGCCGTGGTGTTCTTCGCCGCCAGTCCCTTCGAGAGCAGGATGTAGTCGAGCTGGCACAGATGCCGCTCTTCCGGTCCGCGTGTGTGATAGAAGGTCCAGCGGTTCATCTCCGGCCGCCGCTCGACGACGTTTTCGCAAAAACCGCCCGCCGTCAGCACATTGATGCAGGACAGGTTCTCGTCGACCACCTCGAAACGGTAACCGTCGACCTCGTCGCCGGCGATCTTCACGCGCTGGCGGTAATCGTTCATGTCGCCGCAGATCGCCCAGCGCTTGTCGGCCGCGTGCTCGGCACCGAAACGCTCCTCGATGATGCGCCGCACGGCCTGCGCCTCGGCGACGCGCACCGGCATTGTCGCTTCGCGTCCGTCGAGCCCGTTGCGGGGCGAACCCATCGACTTGAAGTGCACGAGATAAAGCGTCATCGGCGCGCCGCCCACCTTAATGTCGACCTCCAGGCAGTCGCGCCGGAAGATGCGTTCATTGGCCTGGTTGCCGAGGGCCGCCAGCTCCGGCGTATGCAAGCCGAACTGCTCGTAGGTGACATAGGCATGGCTGGTCATGCGCACGAATTCGATCGGCTGTCCCTGCGCGGTTTCGTTGCGCATCATCACGGCGACATCGATGCCGCGCGAATCATTGCCCGACGTGGTGTATTTCTGCCGGTAGCCCTGCCCCACCATCTTGAACAGGTAGCCGTACTCGAACGCCTTCAGGGCCTCGATATTGTCGACCTCCTGCATGCAGATGATGTCGGCGCGGGTGGCGGCGATGGCCAGCGCCGTCAGTTGGCGCGTGTCGTCGGACTGGGCGATGGCGCGCGCCTGTTCCAGCATCCTGTATTCGGCCTCGCTCTGGATATCGAACAGCGCCAGCGTCCGGTCCTCGTTGAGTTGGTTGCGATAGCCGGAAAAATCGAACCTGTTCATCAGGTTTTCGACATTGAAGGTGGCAAGGCGCAGCGACATGCGCTGACCTTTGCCTGCAAGAGCGCCAGAAGACAAGATCGCAGAACCACAAGCAGGGATCGATTGGTCCTGGCGGGTTCGCGCCATGGTTGACGGAACCTTTCCGTTCATCCGCCGTTCAGACGCAAAGGTCCACAGTATGCCCATTCCAGGGTAGGCGTGGGGCCTGTAACTCTTGGAGAGTGCAATGAATTCGCTCTTTTCTTCCACTATCAAATCCGGGCTTCTGGCGCTCGGTATCGTCTCCGGCATCACGGCGCCATCCGCCGCTGGTCCGATCCTGCAGCCGGATGTGTCGATCCCGGCCAGTACCGTCGCGCCGACCATAACCCCGGTCCGCGACAGCTGGGCCGGCGGCAACAACAATGGCGGCGATTGGAGATGGCGCCGGTCCGGCAACTGGAACGGCCGCCACTGGAATGGCGGGGACAACTGGAACGGCCGTCGCCACTGGAACGGTGGCGGCAACTGGAGCCGTGGCGATGACTGGCGCTGGCGCCATGGCCGCCATCACTATCGTGGCGGACGCTACTACGATGATGGCGCCGCCGCGGTGCTCGGTCTTGGCCTGGGGCTCGGCCTCGGCAGCATGTACAACAACGGCTACTATAACGACGGCTACTATGCGCCGGCGCCGCGCCGTCACTACCGCGCCGGTCGGCTGTCGAACGCGCACGTGCAATGGTGCTACAACCGCTACCGGTCGTACCGCGCCTACGACAACACGTTCCAGCCCTATAACGGCCCGCGCCAGCAGTGCTATTCGCCCTATAGCTGAGCTGCCCGCGGCTGATGCCGGAAATGAAAACGGCGCCACGTGGCGCCGTTTTCTATTAATCGCGAAACGTGGATCGGCTCAGTTCTTGGCCTTGTCGACCAGCTTGTTCTTGGAGATCCCCCGCGCGCCCACAGGGCGAAGCCCGAGGACGCGCAAAGCAAGAAACGTGGATCGGCTCAGTTCTTGGCCTTGTCGACCAGCTTGTTCTTGGAGATCCACGGCATCATGGCGCGCAGCTTGGCGCCGACTTCCTCGATCTGGTGGCTGTCATTGTTGCGGCGGATGCCCTTGAAGCGCGACATGCCGGCGCGGTATTCCTGCATCCACTCCGAGGTGAATTTTCCCGTCTGGATGTCCTTCAGCACGCGCTTCATCTCGGCCTTGGTCTCGGCGGTGATGATGCGCGGACCCGAGACATACTCGCCCCACTCGGCGGTGTTCGAGATCGAGTAGTTCATGTTGGCGATGCCGCCTTCATAGATCAGGTCGACGATCAGCTTCACTTCATGCAGGCACTCGAAATAGGCCATTTCCGGCGCGTAGCCGGCTTCCACCAGGGTCTCGAAGCCGGCGCGGATCAGTTCGACCAGGCCGCCGCACAGCACGACCTGCTCGCCGAACAGGTCGGTCTCGCATTCCTCGCGGAAATTGGTCTCGATGATGCCCGAACGACCGCCGCCGACGCCGCAGGCGTAGGAGAGAGCGAGGTCGAGCGCATTGCCCGAGGCGTCCTGGTTGACGGCGACCAGGCACGGCACGCCGCCGCCCTTCTGGTATTCGCCGCGAACCGTGTGGCCCGGGCCCTTCGGCGCGATCATGACGACGTCGACGGTCGACTTCGGCTCGATCAGGCCGAAATGAACGTTGAGACCATGCGCGAAGGCAATCGCGGCGCCGTCACGGATGTTCGGCGCGATTTCATTCTTGTAGATGTCGGCCTGCAATTCGTCCGGCGTCGCCATCATCATCAGGTCGGCCCATTTGGCGGCGTCGGCGACGCTCATCACCTTGAGCCCGTCGGCCTCGACCTTCTTGGCGGTCGCCGAGCCGGCCTTGAGGCCGATGGCAATCTCCTTGGCGCCGGAATCCTTGAGGTTGAGCGCATGCGCCCTTCCCTGGCTGCCGTAGCCGATGATGGCGACCTTCTTGCCCTTGATCAGATTGAGATCGGCATCACGATCGTAATAAACGCGCATTTTACTTCCTTCCCGTTTTTTAGATCAGAGGCCTTGCGGCCCGGTTTTTGCTCCGAAAAGAGCGAGAAACTGCTGCGTCGCGCGGGTGGCATCGCCGCCGATCGCCGCCTCAGTCAATTCCAGCCTGTCGCCGAGCAGCAGACGTATCTGCACATCGCGGCCAACCAGCCCGAAAAAGGTACGGAACGCCGTCTCGGCATCCCCGAATTCAAGCAGCCCGGCCTGCCGGCCGGCTTCAAGCACCGGCTTCAGCCGCTTGGCCAGTGCAAAGCGCCCATTCTCCAGCACGACGGCGCCGAGATTGTCCTTGCCTGAACCCGCATGGCTTACCGCCACCCGGTTGAGCGCGATCGAGGTGTCGCTGGAGATCACCTTGAGCCAGTCGGAGGCAAAGCGCTCCAGGCTTGCCGTCAGCGAGGCAAGGTCGAGCCCCCTGCCGTCGACCGAAGCCACCCGCACCTTCGACGCCTGCCACTGCACCGTTGCCGTCAACAGCCCGTCACGGCCGCCGAACCATTTGTAGAGCGTTTCCTTGGAACAGCTCGCCCGGCGCGCCACGGCGGTCATGGTCAGATTGTCGCCCTCCTCGACCAGCAGCCGCAGCGCCGCATCCAGAACGGCCTGCTGCCGCTCCGTCAACGCCTCGCTGTTGTCGATGTCGGCCACGCCGTGCAACACGCTCTTCCCTCGGCAGACAAAAGCAGGTCGGCTAAGTCGCCGGCCGTACCGTACGTTACGGTTCGGCTTATTGCGCAATCCAATGATCGGCGCAAGGGCGGAGAAGAAAAATATCTGCTGGCGTCCCGCGCAGCCGCGCAATGCGAATGCTCAGTCCCCGGCAGGCGGATGACGCAGCCGGCCAAGCAGGGCCGACACCATGCTCAGTTCGTCGGGCGAGAGCTTGGCGCCAATCAGTTCGGCGATTGACCGTCCGTAGACCGCCCACATCCGGCGGCGCGTCTCACGTCCCTTGGCGGTGATGCGGATGGTCTGGCCGCGGCCGTCATCAGCCACCGGGAGTTTCTCGACCAGCCCGTCGGCTTCGAGCCGGGCCAACAGCCGCGAGATGTTGTATTGCGCAAACAAGGTGCGCTCGATCAACTGAAACGGCCGCAAACCGCCCTCGCCGGCCTCGGCGAGTTCGTGCAGCACGTCGTACCAGGCGAGCGGCGGCAGACCGCCCTCTTTCAGCGCCTCCTCGGCACGTTCCACCAGTTGGCGCGACACCCGCATCAGGCGGGCCCAGGCCTTGATGGCATCAGGCGCAGGCATGGCTCTCTCTGTCATGACGGCACCATAAGAGATAGATGCAAATGCATCAAGCTTGACGATCGATGCGCATGCATCTACATAGATGCAACTGCATCAATTTATCGAGGAGCAATCCGATGAACCATACCGACACCCTCATTCTCGTCAGCCACCCTCTCTGCCCCTTCGTCCAGCGTGCGGCGATTTCGCTGACCGAGAAAGGCGTGCCGTTCGAGCGCGTCGACATCGACCTCGCCGACAAACCGAACTGGTTCAAGGCGATCTCGCCGCTGGGCAAGGTGCCGCTGCTGCGCGTCCGGCGAAATGGCGACGAGACGGTGATCTTCGAATCCGCGGTCATCCTCGAATTGCTCGAGGAGACACAGGCCAACCCCCTCCACCCCGCCGATGCCTATGCCAGGGCCCGGCACCGTGCCTGGATCGAGTATGGCTCGGCCATCCTCAACGCCATCGGCCGGTTCTATTCAGCGCCGAGCGAGGCCGGCTTCCTCGCCGAGGCCAGCGCGCTGTCGGCGATGTTCGACCGCCTCGAGGCTGAACTCGCCGACGATGCGCCGCGCAGTGGGCCGTGGTTCGCCGGCGACCGCTTTTCGTTCGTTGATGCGGTCTTCGGACCCGTTTTCAAATATCTCGACGCCTTCGACCGGATCGGCGATTTCGGCATCCTGGACGGCAAGCCGCGCGTCCAGGCCTGGCGCAGAGCGTTAGGCGACCGTCCCTCGATCCGGCAAGCCGTGGCGCCGGACTATCCGCAGCGCCTGCATGCGTTCCTGCGCGCCAAGGGCTCTTTTCTATCGAGCCTCATCCGGCAAGCCGATCCGGCCACCGCGCCTCGGCAAGCCCTGCCCGCCTGAAAGGATCGATCGCGGTGCCCGCCACCATCGAGGCAAGGAATTGCGGCGCCGGCGGGATTTTTGCGATGGTCGCCACCAGCCTGTCGCGAATGAAAGGCAGCGCCACGGAATCCGACTGGTAGAAGGGCGTGAACGCCAGCGACAGCGCCTGGAAGGTCCGCACATGCCAGCGCCGCGCCTTGGCATAGGCTTCCAACGCGGCTTCCACGACGTCCGTTCGCGCCAGCGCATGGCTGAGCGCGGCGGCGTCGAGCAGCGCCATGTTGGCGCCCTGGCCGAGCTGCGGACTGGTGGAGTGCGCGGCATCGCCGATCACGGCCAACCGCCGGCCGACCGGAAGCTTCATCGTGTGGTGGCCATAGCGGGCCAGCGAGAGCTGGTCGAAACTGTCGATCTGGCTGGTAAACGCCTCGGCCCGCGGCCACAGCCGCAC
This sequence comes from Mesorhizobium sp. BH1-1-4, assembly GCF_020165665.1. NCBI lineage: Bacteria > Pseudomonadati > Pseudomonadota > Alphaproteobacteria > Hyphomicrobiales > Phyllobacteriaceae > Mesorhizobium > Mesorhizobium sp. BH1-1-4. Next base: position 2,295 of record NZ_JAIUIN010000026.1, on the reverse strand, counting down.
CACCCTTGCCTTCCAGGCGTCGAGGCCCTGGCCACGCACCGCGTCGACATCATCAGGCTTCAGGCTCCAGAAGAAGGCCGCCATCTTCTGCGCACCCGGTTCCGGCCGGCCGATCGGCAGCACGCCGATCATCACGCTGGCCTTGTCATAGCGCTGCAAAAGCGCGTGCTCGTCAAAACCCTCGCCGCGCCACTTGAGCGACGCCCAGAACGCGCCATAGGGGAGCGGCCTTGGCTCGCCGGGATTGCCGACGCTCCGCCGCAATTTCGAGCGCGCGCCGCTGGCGTCGACGACCAGATCGAACGGCCCTGCCCTTCGCCCATCGCCACGGATCAGCGTTGCCCGTTCACCAGCCTCCAGCGTCTCGATCTCGACTCCGGTCTCGATGGCGATCGCCTCGCGCTGCGCCGCACGAAAAAGCACACCGAACAGGGCCGCCCGATGCACAGCCAGACCGAACCGGCCGCCGCGCTGAGCGTCGTAGCGGACATCGAGCACGGTGCGGCCGCTCGAAGCATCGGCGCCATGCAGCCGGTCGATCCTGCTGCCCAGCGCCATGATGTCGTCGAGCAGGCCGAGATCGGCGAGCACCGTCAGCCCGGTCGGCTGCAGGATCAGCCCCGATCCGACCGGCTTCGGCTCCGCGAAGCGCTCGAAAATGGTGACGCGGTGACCGGCCCGCTTGAGATAGAGCGCCATGGCCAGTCCCGCCGGGCCGGCGCCTGCAATTGCGATATCGTAGGAAATGCCGTTCCCCCAAGCCGAATTGGCCGGACAATCCTTCAGCCGCCTGACGAAATCAAGTCGCGACGGAGCGCTAGCCGCCTGGGTTCAAGCCTGCGGCGTCGAAACCAGCCCGCGCCTCGCGCACAGCGTCGTGGTTGTTTTCAGCCCACTGCAACAGATGCTGCAAAGCGTCGAACATCGAGCGTCCAAGCTCGGTCAGGCTGTATTCGACGCTGGGCGGCTTGGTCGGGAACACTTCGCGGTGCACATAGCCGTCGCGCTGCAGATCATAGAGCGTCTGGGTCAGCATGCGCTGCGAGATATCGGGAACCAGCCGCCGCAGCTCGCCGAAGCGATAGGGCTGCTCAGCCAGGGCCGCCGTCAGCAGCGAACTCCATTTGCCATTGAGTCCCTGGATGACGTCGCGGACCGGGCAATCGGCAATGTTTCCTCCGTCGGTCATCGCTTTGTAGACTTCGAGTCTGGACCTCAGTTTTACGAGCGAGCTGTCCATGGCTGGTTCCCTGCGTGTGCCTACCTCCCGAAAAACTGCCTTCTTTACGGCAGTGGGTCAATTCCTATTTTAGTGCTGGTCTCTTTTTGAGACTATCACCCGAACCGCCCTTCCGGCGCAATGTCAGGATTCCCATGACCGCAACTCTTCTTGTCACCGGCGCGTCCGGCCAGCTCGGCCGCAGCGTCATCAACCATCTGCTGCACACATTCGAGATACCGGCGGCCCGGATCATCGCCACGACGCGCACGCCCGCCAATCTTGCCGACCTGTCGGCGCGCGGCGTCACTGTTCGCCAGGCCGACTTCGACGATCGGGCCTCGCTTGCCAAAGCCTTCGCCGGGGCCGACCGGGCCCTCATCATTTCGACTAACGAACTGGCGATCCAGGGAAAGCGGCGCGAGCAGCAGCTTGCCGCCGTCGCGGCGGCCAGGGAGGCTGGCGTCGGCCACCTGCTTTACACTTCGCTGCCCAACACCGAGCCCGGCTCCGCCGTGCTTTTTGCTCCCGACCACTACGACACAGAGCAAGCCATCAAGGCCAGCGGCATCCCCTACACGATCTTCCGCAACGGCTGGTACGACGAGAATCTGTTCATGGCCATGCCGCAAATCCTCGCCTCGGGTCATTGGTACACATCGGCGGGCGATGGTGCCATTTCCTACGGCGCGCGTGACGATTACGCCGCAGCCATAGCTGCTGGGCTCGCCTCGGACGCCAGCGAGAGCAAGACTTACACGCTGACTGGGCCCAAGGCCTATACATCGGCCGAGGTCGCGGCACTCGTCACCGAGGTCACCGGCAAGCCGATCCAGGTCGTCCAGCTTTCCGATGAAGCACTGACCGAAGGCATGAAGGCAGCCGGGCTTCCCGAGCCGATCGCCAGGCTTCTGGTGTCCTTCGACGCCGCCACACGCGCTGGCGACCTCGGCATGGTGACGGACTCGGTCGCGACACTTTCAGGTCGGAAGTCGACACCGCTGAAGCAGTTCCTGGAAGCCAACAAAGCCGCCCTGGCTGGTTGAGATCGGCGCGGCGGGGGGGGGGGGGGGGGG